>CAJPQE010000035.1:0-15636 GCA_905372795.1 Streptococcus cristatus
TTGCTCGACAATCCAAAGACAATTGAGAGGCTAGGACTTTTGTCCCAGCCTCTTTCTACTATCCTACTAGGATTTTCGAATCCTATCTTCGATATAAGACGCTCTAGCTCCGCCAATTAACTTGGGACGACTGGCAAGGGCAGTAACGTGAGCCTGACCCAAACTGCGCAGTTGAGGGCGAATCGGAACTTGAACATGCTTGACATGCATTCCAATAGCCGTATCTCCCACATCCAAGCCTGCATGGGCAGTGATGAACTCAACCTCCACAGGATCTTCCATATAGTCAAAAGCTGCTAGCTGGCCACTCCCGCCTGCATGGAGGCTGGGCAGGACATTGACAATTTCTAGGTCTTTCTTTTCTGCCAATTCTCGTTCCACAACCAAGGCACGGTTGAGGTGCTCACAGCCTTGAACGGCCAAGTAAATCCCCCGAGCTTGCAGAATATCTAACAAAGTCTTGACAATGACCTGACCGACTTCCCTACTGGAGTGCTGGCCAATCTGTCCCCCCATGACTTCACTAGAAGATAGACCTAGGACAAAAATATTTCCCTTGACCAAACCCGCCTTGTCCAAGACATCTGTGGCAATCTGTCTGGTTTCCTTTTCAAGTTTCTCTAAATCCATCTTTGACCTCACTTACTCTGGCTGAAGGGCTCTTTTCAAGACAAGGGGAAAAGCTCTATAAAGACCATAGCCGACCACCAAGCCAAAAATATTTTGCATGACATTGCCCCAAATCGCTGCGATAGCTGATCCAGGTCCACTCAAGATGCTACCAAAGAGAGCATAGCCGCCGACCATAGCAACTCCAGCCAAGAGCAAACCAATATAACGCTGCTTGCCAGTGAAACCAGCAAAGTAGCCCTGAAGTCCGTGACAGATGAGGCTAAAGACCATCCACTGAGGATAGCCGGCCACTAGGTCAATCAAGAGACCGGACAAGCCACCAACCAAGGCTCCTTCCTTACGACCAAAATAAAATGCGGTAAAGTAAATCCCAGCATCTAGCAAGGTCAGAAAGCCAGTTGGCGTAGGGATTTTGAAAAAGTTCCCCAAAACAATAGATAGGGCTGTAATGACAGCTAGCAAAGCGATTTTTCTTGTCTGATTATTTTTCATATTGAATAACTCCATACTGATCTGAGCGCTGGATAGCGCGGTAAACAAAATCTTTTGAATAGTTGACGGCTTCAAGAGGGGATTGACCTGCCAAAAGCTGACTAGCTATGCTCGAAGCAAAGGTACAGCCGGCTCCTGTATTATTGTTTGGCAAAATAGGGCTTTCTAGTAGCTGAAAGTCTTTGCCATCGTAAAATAAATCTATAGCCTGATCTTGGCTAAAACGATTTCCACCCTTGATGACGACATTTTGAGCTCCCAGTTCATGGAGAGCCACAGCTGCAGCCTTGAGGTCATCCAAAGTCTTAATCTCCGACTGGGTCAGGATCTCTGCTTCTGGTAGATTGGGCGTGATAATGGTCGTATAAGGGAAAAATTTGATCAATTCATCTCGGAGGGCCGAAACTTCCACATCGTGGGTTTCCTTACAGACTAGGACAGGGTCTAGCACGACCGGTATACCCGCTTGCTTTTTGATGAAGTCCAGAGCCTGATCTGCAATAGCAACTGTTGGTAACAAGCCCAACTTGATAGCCGAAAACGGCACATCTTTGAGCGAGGAGAGTTGCTGCGCAAAGACCTGCTCGTCGGTCGGAAGGACTTCAAATCCCTTGTCCGTCATAGCGGTCAAGCAAGTCACTGCGACAAAGCCATGCAGGCCATGGACCGTATAAGTAGCCAGATCCGCGTAGAGACCACCACCACTAAAAATATCATTGCCAGAAAGGGCTAAAATTAGCTTATTCTTCATAGATAATCTCCTTTAGATAAAGACCATTAGGCGCTGCGGTTGGTCCAGCTAGCTGCCGATCTTTTTCTTCTAAAATCCGTTCGATTTGATTGACTGGCATCCGCTTGTTTCCAATCTTGAGCAGGGTTCCCACCATGTTGCGGATTTGCTTATAGAGAAAGCCATTGCCAGAAAAAGTAAAGACTAGAAAATTGCGTTGCGCATCAAAGGTCAGACTGGCCTTTGTAATCGTACGAACCTTATTTTCCACACTGGTACCCGAGGCCGTAAATCCAGTAAAATCGTGCGTTCCCTCCAAGGCTTTAATGGCCTGCTCCATCAGAGAAATCTCCAAAGGATAGGGGTAGTGGGTCGCATAATGGCGCATCATCGGATTTTTTGGCCGACCAATATCCACCAGGAACTCATAGGTCTTGCTGTGCGGCTTGTAACGGGCATGAAAATCTTCCGTCACTTCCTCCACAGAAATGACAGCAATATCTTCTGGCGTCTGGGTATCCAAGGCAAAACGCAGCTTTTCTTCATCCCTAGCTGACGGGAGGTCAAAGTGAATGACCTGCCCAAGCGCATGAACGCCGCTGTCGGTCCGACCAGCTCCGTGGATGACAATGGGCTGGCCTTTGTTGATACGAGTTAAGGTTTTTTCAATTTCTTCCTGAACGCTCCGAGCATGAGGCTGGCGCTGAAAGCCAGCAAATTCATGTCCGTCGTAGGAAATAAGGGCTTTATAACGAGTCATGTCATTATTTTAACAGGAAAAAAAGCCTGTCGCAAGAGAGAAAGAATAGAACTGTCCGGGTACAGAAAGTGTTGACAGGAAGCTCTAAATCAAGTAAACTAAAAAACGCAAGGAGGATACTATGGCAAAGGATATTTCTTATAGGCAAGGGCAGGAGCGCTTTCGCTATCGGGCTGCTGCAATTATCATTGAGGAAGAAGCCCTCTGTGTCATATCTTCTCCTAGCGAGGACTATTTCTATTCAGTGGGAGGGGCGGTCAGATTTGGAGAGACCTCCAAAGAAGCTGTTCAGCGAGAGGTTTTCGAAGAAACAGGACAAAAGTATGAGATTGAAAAGCTAGCTTTTGTTCATGAAAATTTGTTTTCCAACTCAACCGGCATCCTCAAAGGACTAGACTGTCATGAGATTTGCTTCTATTATCTGATGAAGCCTCACGGCAAGCAATTTGACTACCAGCATAAGCAAGAACAAGTTTACTGGATTCCCCTGACAGACTTAGAAGACTATAGAATCTTTCCCAAAGAAATCGCACATATCCTCAAACACCTCCAGACAGGCATCCAGCATATCATTAGTAAAAAAGAATGAAGTGAACAGTATCACTTCATTTTTTCTTTATTCTCCTAACATGACCTGCTTGATGGTCAGTTGATCTATCTTCCTGCTGGATAAATAGATGAAACCTTCATAGACTAAGGTAAAGATCAACAAAGTTATCAGGCAGACTCCAAAATCAAAATTATAGTCAACTTTCTGAGCTATTGATTTTTCCATCAATCTGAGTAAAAGCTGCATAATTCCGTATTGATAGCCTGTTCCTAAGACGAAGCCCAAAAAAGCAAGAAAGCGGTAGGGAGCAAACAAACTCTTATGGCACTCATTTCTGCTATAACCAAAAACCTTCATAATAGCCAGTGTTTCTTGATTTTCCTGCAGGAGTACTCCCAACGACAGATAGAGGATTGCTACTGATAGGACAGTACCGATTGACATCATCATGCTCTGAATGGTCTCATCTGTCAATTCTTTCATACCAAATGATAGTTGAATCATAGCTGAAAAGCACATCGAACCGAAAATGACAAAGAATATTAATAATTTTCTAGACCAGAGCAGGCTGGCAGAAAGGTCTTTTAAAAAAGGACGGTCTTTTCTTATTCTCTTTCCTGCTTTCCTTTTTGGTGCCTTTCGACTAGGGCTGACCCGTTTGAGCAAGTCTAGAGCAGGCAAGCGTAGACAATAACTAGCGTAGAGAACGGCTAAAGCAGCAAAGGCAAGAGTCGGCAAGACAACGAGAAACAGGAAAAGGGACCAATGTTGCCGAATGGTAATTTCAGGCAAAACTCCGCTTTGATTACGCAAGTGATAAAAATGCGGCATCATGGCAAAAGAAGAGAAATAGCCAATGCTCGTTCCCAAACCAATTGGAAGACTAAAAATCCAAAACTTTCGAGCAATTTCCCAGTTTTTATAGCCTAGAGCCTTTAAAACTCCTAATTCTGGCTTATGCTGGTCAATAAATTGCCGAATGTAAAAGAAGAGGAGGAGTATCGATGTTAGGGATAAAACAGCTCCGCTAATGGATGCAATTAACCAAGAAATCGCAACTTGAGCATCGTAAACAGCTCGAATCTCAGGCAACCAATTTGTTTGATCTAGTAAATGGATATCCAGATAAAAATTTAAGAAGAGATTGGTCACAAAGACCGCACAAAAGCTGATAATTGATACAACGACTAATCTATACAAATCTTTTATCGAAAACATAGCTCATCATCCAATCTCATAGGCCGTCTTGGGCTGGCTATTTGTCTCTAAGCTTTGAATCTGACCGCTATTGATATGGACAATAGTCTTAGCCATTTGAGCAATATTTGCATTGTGGGTCACCATGACCAGCGTAAATCCTAGCTCCTCTTGAAGACTTGAAATATAGGCTAGAATCTGACGACCTGTTGCTTCGTCCAAGGCTCCAGTCGGCTCGTCCAAAAAGAGGACACGTGGTCTTTTAGTTAGGGCTCGTGCAATAGCCACCCGCTGCTGCTCACCGCCTGACAGCTGACTTGGATAATGCTGAAGTTTATCACCTAAACCTAAAGCCTCCAAAATACGGACATAATCTTGATTGCCTGCTAGGTTAGCACCCATTTTGACATTTTGCTCCACTGTAAGATTTGGAAGTAAAAAATACTGCTGAAAAATAAAGGCAATCTGCGCTCGACGAAAAGCCGTCAATTGAGCTTCTGTCAGCTGGGATAGATCTTCCTCATTGTAATAAACATGACCACTGTCTGGTTTTTCTAGGCCTGATAAAACGTTGAGCAAGGTTGACTTTCCAGATCCAGAAGCTCCCAAAATGACCAAGTAATCTTGGTCAGCAATCTCTAAGTCGATTCCTTTTAAAACTTCTCTTCCATTGTAGGACTTGCAAATTCCCTTTAATCTAATCATTCTTGCTTTCCTTTCATTTCCTTTAGGAGGGCAGTAAATACTTGCGTTAAGCGTTCTGTCACTTCCTCCTGACTAAAAGAATAAATACCCGATGCTATCATGCTAGCCAAACCATGAGAATAGATAAATAAATGCTGATAAACGAACTCTGCACTCTCTATGGACATAGGATAATCCTCCACAATCGACTCTAATATCTGCTGATAACTATGGTCTTTCTGAGGTAAAAAGTCCTTGAAAGACTCAATGGGGTGCTTGTGAGGATTTAGATAGAGAATTTTAAAGAGCTGAGGCTCCTGACTGGCAAAAAGGATATAGGCCATGCCAACTGCTCTGAAAGGCTTGGCTCGCTCCAAAGCCGAATGAATATATTGGACCAAAACGAATTCAGCCGCCCGAACAACCGAATGACTTAGATCCTCCATATTTTCAAACTGACCGAAAATAACCTTGGGGCTAGACTGTAATCGTTCTGCCAGAGAACGAGCAGTCAAACCAGCCAAACCGTCTTCTCTGACAATCCCTAGAGCTGCTTGGATAATTTCATCACGAGTAAATTTATTTTTAGGTGGCATCAAAACTCCTTTTAGATACAATCGTTGCGCAACGTATGTTTCTTTAAATATAATATCACACAAAACATTAAAAAACAAGTATAAAAAGAAGCCTTTCGGCTTCTATTTTTATTTGATAAATCGCCAAATAAAACGGGATCCTCATTTAGTCAACAAAGGGGTAACAATTCCTCTATCTTTTAGGGATCTGTAAAAACTTCAATCAAAACTTATCGACTATTCTTCCTTTAGTCCTTTCTCAAGAATTGATCCAAGTAATAGTCAAAGTAAGTTTTGCTTCCTGTGATGACTACTGCACGACCTTCAATACCATAACGCACCTTCTTGGCTTGAGCACCCGTTAAGCTTATTTCAGCTTCCACCTTAAAGAAGTTGCCTTTTTCCGTTTTCGTCGCATTGTTGTCAATGTTTGAAATTTTAGATTTGAGAACAAATTCTTTATTATTTCCATCCATTGCAGTGAAACGCAAGGTCTCACCTTTTTTCAGACTAGCTACATCTTTTGAGGTCACATAGGTTGTAATAACGACCTTTTTTTCCTTGGTCAAAACAGGATACAACTGGGCCAGCAACTTCCCTTCAGGAACTAGATTCGCTCCTGCTGTTTCAGGATTTAGGTGGAGAATACCATCTTCAGTTGCTGTGATCATGCCCTTTTGAGTGATACCACCTTGCACCTTGAGATTGTTTTCAACTTCTAAAATCTTTTGATTCAGAGCCGTCAATTCTTGACCAACTTTAGTCAACTGCTGAGCTTTCAAAGACTCAAGCTGGCTATCCAAGCTACCAGAATAGGCCTGCTGAGCACCAGAGCCCGCATACTGCACTCGATAACCTGCAAGAGCTGATTCAAACTGAGAAATCTGACTATCAATTTGCGAAAGAACCTGACTCTTTAGCTGACCTTGACTATCTGCAGCGGCTTGTGTCTCATAAGCCTGATAGATGCTATAGCCAGCATTAGTCGAAGGGACACTTGTTCCATTTTGGATAGCATTTCTAAGAGTCTGGTAATCTGCTAATTTGGCATTTGTTTCATTGATCAAATTCCCCAGCTCTGCCTGTGAATTGCTAGCTGCTGAATTTTGAGAAGCAATGGTCGAATTTTGCTGTTCGGTATTACTACGGATACTCGCAGCTTGGTTCTTATAATCATTAAATGCTTGCTCATAGCCGAAGCGATCCTCTCCTGAAAACTGGCTAGTCCCCGTCTTCAGACTTTCTTGCAGCAGCTCCAACTGACGTTTTTGCTCCTTCAAGCTTTCTACTTGAGAGGAGAAGGTTTCTTTTTGAGTATTTTCGCTATCAGACTTATACTGAACTAAAAGATCCCCTTTTTTAACAACCTTGTTTTCCTTCAAATTATTAGTGACAATGGCATTGTTACTGGTTGATTGGATGTTAGCCAGAATCTTGCTAGGTTCAATAGAAGCACCTGAAGTAATAGTGATTTCTTTTTTAGCAAAGAGGGAGAATAAGACCACAAAAATCAACAAGAAGAAAGTCGGTAAAATCACGCGCACAGAAAAGCTAGAATATCTACGGTTATAAAATTCGGCACTCTCTAAGTAATGTTCTTCCATCTTCTTTCTCCTTTCTAACTATTCACCAGATGAGCATAGAAGCCATCCTGAGCAACCAACTCTTCATGCGTTCCTTGCTCCACGATTTCACCCTTGTCCAAAACAACCACTTTTTCAGATCGCTCCGCAATGGTCAATCGATGGGCAATGAAAATAATGGTCTTGTCCAACTCCAAAAGGTTGTCAATAATCTTTTTCTCTGTCAAGATATCCAGATTGCTGGTCGCCTCATCAAGGATCAAAACAGGAGCATCGGTCAAAAGAGCCCGAGCCAAGGCCAAGCGCTGACGCTGACCACCTGAAATCCCTGAACCATCTGATGTCAATTCCGTTTGATAATTCAAAGGCATCCGTTCAATATCTTCACGAATTTCCGCAATTTCCAGCGCCCGAATGATTTCTTTCTGAGTCGTTCCGGGCTTGGCACCTAGGAGAACATTCTCCAAGATGGTACCATTAAAGACATAAGGCTGTTGCGGCAAGTAATTGATATGACGGCGCAAGACATGCTTATCAATCTGATTGAGGTTAATATTGTTAACCAGAATTTCTCCCTCGTTTGGATCGTAAAAGTTCACGATCATCTTGGCAAGAGTCGTCTTTCCAGAACCAGAAATTCCCACAAAGGCTACCTTGCTACCTCTTTCAATGATCAAATTAATATCCGACAGAACATTTCGTCCATAGCCATACTTGTAGCTGACATTTCTCAACTCAATGTCGCCCTTGGTCATGCTCAAATCACGGATCGCTTTTTTATCCATGAATTCAGAGTCAACCAGATAAACCTCGTTCAAGCGGTTATTGGCCACTTGGGCTGTCTGGAGTTTGGTTTGTAGGTTGATAATATTTTCCAGCGGATTTGTGAAATAAACCAGCAAAGTATTATAAGTAATCAACTGCCCCAAGGTCATTTTATTGTCCATTACCAAAAGGGCCCCCATCCAAAGGATTGCAACATTCAGCAAGAGCTGAGCCGTCTTCTTCAAGCCTATTTGGATGTTTTCCATCCGACTATAGGCAAATGATTTCTTCAGATAGTCAACAAATTCTCTATCAATCTTTTGATAACGGAAATCTTCACTTGTCAAGGATTTGATCGTCTCAATACCATTGATATCTTCGATAATGGAAGAAGACAGAATGGCATTAGATTCCATCGTATCACGATTCATTTTTTCAAATGGCTTCATGAAGGCAAAAATCACGACGATATAGATCGGCAGCGAGAGCAAACTGATAAAGAACAAGTAAAAGTTTTGCGAGAACAAAACAATTGCCATAACGACAACGATAGAGACATCCAAAAAGATTGACAGAATGGTACTAGCCAAGGCATCAATGATACTATTAGCATCGTTGAAGCGCGATACGATTTCCCCTGTCCTTCTTGTCGCAAAAAAAGACATGGGTAGATGAAAGACATGCTTGATATAGGACAAAATCACATCAATCGAAAGGCGTTGGCCTAAAATAAGAAGCAGATAGCTCTGAGCATAAGTTAGGACCTGTTGCAAAATGTAGACAACTATTAGACCGAGAGAAATAATTCCTAAGGTATTCCTCATCTGATTCGGTACGTAAGTATCAATAATCCCCTGCATGTAGTAAGAGCCCACGATGTTGATGATCGTCACCAGCATCGTTGCGATAACGATATTGGCAATCAGTCCCTTTTGTTTCATTAAAATCGGAACAAAAGACCAGAGACCGTTTTTCTTTTCCTTGTGTGGTCTATATTCTGGCGCTGGGGCGATAAAAATAGAGACACCTGTCCACTCTTGCGCAAACTGTTCCTTAGAAAGTTTGGTCATTTTTACAGCCGGATCCGGATCCGCAATATAAACCGAATGTTTATCGTGCCCAGTCACAACATAATAGTGAAGCAATTTCTTATCTTTGATAACATGGGCGATAAAAGGATAAACGATGCCCTTCATGTCAAATAAAGACATATCCGCTTTAAAGGCTCGTGTTTCAAAACCTAACTCTTCCGAAACCTTCACTAGCCCAAAAGCAGTTGTTCCTCTTAAAGTTGTCTTGGCCATTTCACGCAAACTAGCCAAAGAATAATAGGAACCATAATAACCATATATCATGGCTAGCGCTGCTACACCACAATCTCTCGCGTCAACTTGAGCCCTATAATGACGCTTTGTAAATCTCATACAATCTCCTTTATTCACAAAAGTGTAAATTTGCTTTTATGGAGAACGACCCTCGCATAAAAACTCCTAATTAGTAAACATACTATTCAACACAAACTGCTTGTCAACTTTATCCATAGCGGTTCTCTCCAGTAAAAAACAAGTATAAATTAGGAAAGAGAACTTTCATAACAAGCAAAAAATAGATATCTCTATCATACACTAATGTGGCGTATTTTTCCAATGGTATCAGTCGTTTTACTCTATGTAAACATAAAATTACTTAAAAAACAGACATAAAGTAACTTTTACACTAAAAAGCCTCTTGTCCAAATCAAGACGAACAAGAGGCTTTATATCGAAACAAAAAATATTAGTTAAAAACGTCTGGGCTTGCAGCACCACCGTTGTTAGCACCGCCACCATTGCTAGAACCACCAGATCTTGAACCAAATCTACCTCTGATGCGACCATATGCACGAATAGCAAGTCCACGTACAGTGCGACCAACTTCACGACCGATATCAAATACGGCACGTACAAGGTCACCACCGACCCATCCACCTTCTACTTCAACCAATTCAGCTTCAGTAAGAGGCATAAATTTTTGATCTAATGATTTAAAATCTTTGTTCATAAAATTCACCTTCTTCTATTTGAAATTATTAAATTAGCTGAAAAGTCCTACTAAGAAACCTGAAACCAATGAGCCACCCAAAATAGCCAATGATACTGTGAAAATATCAACAGGGATACCGTAGAATGCCCATCCACCGTCGATCATCATCATTTCTTCTTCAGTCAACGCAGCGAATTGGTTGTCCATCATAGCAAAGTTTTCCATATGTGTTCTCCTTTTTTTACAAGGCTTCCTTAACCTTGTTAATATATTGTTTGTGGTCAGTTTTATTCAAACATCGCTTCAACACTTATATTATACAACAACCCTATCGGGTTCAACATGACATTGATGTCATGTTTGGAAGAAAAATGTGTAATTTTTTCATAATCTTTTAAATATCCTGTTTTTCCCATTTTCCCTAGTTTCATTTTGTGGTACAATAGGGGCTATGGAAAGTATTACTTTGAGTCCTAAACAAGGAGAAATTCAGGCTTTTGTCCAGAAATATCAAGACAAGCTTGTGCCTAGTAAAAATCAGTATATCCAATATCTACTGAAATTGAACCAGGCAACTGTCAGTATCTATACTTCTGGCAAGGTTCTTTTCCAAGGAGAAAAAGCTGGTCACTATGCTGCTTTTTTCGGCCATCAAGCCGAGGAAGCCAGCAAGACCTCTCAGAACATTTCCCATATCGGTACGGATGAGGTCGGAAATGGCTCTTACTTTGGTGGTTTAGCAGTTGTTGCTTCCTTTGTCAGTCCAGAACAGCACGCTTTCTTGCGTAAGTTGGGCGTGGGCGATTCGAAGGCCTTGACCGACCTTAAGATTCGGCAACTGGCACCGATTTTGAAAAAGGAAATCCAACATCAGGCTCTGCTCCTGTCTCCAGAAAAATATAACGAAGTGGTTGCCTCTGGTTACAATGCCGTATCTGTCAAGGTAGCTCTTCACAATCAAGCCATTTATCTGCTGTTACAAAAAGGGTTAAGACCAGAAAAAATAGTTATCGATGCCTTTACCAGTCAGCAGAATTATGACAAATACCTGCAAAATGAAAAGAATCATTTCCCAAATCCCGTTAACCTCATTGAGAAAGCGGAAGGAAAGTTTCTAGCTGTCGCTGTTAGCTCCATTATCGCTCGCGACCTCTTTCTGGAAAATCTGGAAAATCTGAGTCAAGAGCTTGGCTACACCCTTCCGAGTGGAGCTGGGAGCAAGAGTGACCAGGTTGCTAGCCAAATCCTCCAAGCCTATGGAATGGCTGGCCTCCAGCATACCGCTAAACTTCATTTTAAAAATACAGAAAAAGCTAAAAAGCTCTTAGAAAGGTAGACTATGAAAAACAAACACTTTGACTTCCGTGCCTTCCTCAAGGAGTGGGGAGTCTTTACCCTGATTATCTCTGTCATCTTACTCACTCGCTGGCTACTCTGGGCACCTGTCAAGGTAGACGGCCACTCTATGGACCCAACCTTAGCAAATGGGGAGTATTTGATGGTTTTGAAACACCAGTCCATTGATCGTTTTGATATTGTTGTAGCCACTGAGACAGATGCTGGCAAAGATAAAGAAGTTATCAAGCGAGTGATTGGCCTTCCAGGTGATACCATCCAGTACGAAAACGATACCCTTTATATCAATGGTAAAAAAACTGATGAATCTTACTTAACAGAATACATCAAGAAATTCAAAAAGGACAAGCTCCAATCCACTTATGTAGGCAAGGATTATAAGGACAACGGAACTTTCTTCCGCAAGCTAGCCTCTCAAGCCCAAGCCTTTACCGTGGACAAGGAAGGTAGCCCCGTCTTTACCATTAAACTTCTAGACGATGAGTACCTCCTTCTAGGTGACGACCGAATTGTTTCCAAAGATAGTCGCCAAGTCGGTACCTTCCAAAAGGAACAGATTCAAGGCGAAGCTAAATTCCGCATCTGGCCAATCCTACCTTTCAAGACTTACTAATACTTAAGAGTATACCCCCATCCAAACTCAGTTGACTACTCAGCTGGGTTTGCTTTTTAAAGAGCATATAGAAACAATGACAGAATTTTATTTTTCAGGCACAATTGAGCGCATCATTTTTGAAAATCCCAGCAATTTCTTTCGAATCCTCCTCTTGGATATCCAAGACACAGATTGTGAAGATTTTGATGATTTTGAGATTATCGTGACCGGAACCATGGCCGATATTATCGAAGGCGAGGATTATACATTTTGGGGCAACCTAGTTCAACATCCAAAGTACGGACAGCAACTAAAAATTTCCCGCTACGAGAGGGCAAAACCGACTAGCAAGGGGCTGGTTAAATATTTTTCCAGTGACCACTTTAAAGGCATCGGGGTCAAGACAGCTCAAAAAATCGTGGAACTCTATGGGGACGAAACCATTGACAAGATTTTAGCTGAGCCAGAAAAACTCAAAGAAATCACTGGCCTTTCTGCCAAGAACCGAGAAGCCTTTGTGGCCAAACTGCAACTCAACTATGGAACAGAGCTGGTCTTAGCCAAACTGGCCGCCTACGGCATTCCCAACAAACTAGCCTTTCAAATCCAAGAAACTTACAAAGAAGAAACGCTGGAAATCGTCGAGCACTATCCCTACCGACTGGTTGAAGATATCCAAGGTATCGGTTTTAAAATCGCCGATCAGCTGGCCCAGCAGTTGGGCATTGAGAGTGATGCCCCTGAGCGTTTTCGGGCTGGCTTGATTCATACCCTCCTGACCCAGTCCATGGAAACCGGAGATACCTATTTGGAAGCTAGAGACCTATTGGCACATACGATTGAGCTTCTGGAGAGTTCGCGCCAAGTAGAGCTAGACCCTAGTCTGGTAGCCGATGAATTGGCTCACCTGATTGAAGAAGACAAAGTCCAAAATGTTGAGACCAAGATTTTTGAAAACAGCCTCTTCTTTGCCGAGGAAGGCATCCGCAGCAATCTGGTCCGCCTCTTGGAAAAAGGCCATCAGGATCGCTTTGAAGAAGAGAAAATCCTCGATGCCATCAGCCAAGCTGAAGATGACCTAGGCATCCACTATGATCAGATTCAGAAGCAAGCCATTTTCGACGCTATCACACAAAAAGTCTTTATCCTGACAGGCGGACCAGGAACAGGAAAAACAACCGTCATCAATGGTATCATTTCCGTCTATAGCCAGCTTCGAGGCTTGGATCTGAAAAAGAAGGCAGATTTGCCCATCCTTCTTGCTGCACCGACTGGTCGGGCTGCTCGCCGTATGAACGAACTGACTGGACTACCCAGCGCTACGATCCACCGCCATTTGGGTATGACTGGAGATGATGATACCAGTCATTTGGATGATTATCTGGATGCTGACTTTATCATCGTGGACGAGTTCTCCATGGTAGACACTTGGCTGGCCAATCAGCTCCTCAGCAATATCTCTTCCAATACCAAACTGCTTTTGGTGGGCGATGCAGAGCAGTTACCCTCTGTCAGTCCTGGGCAGGTATTAGCTGACCTACTGCAAATACCGAGCATCCCCCAAACCAAGCTAGAAAAGATTTACCGTCAGAGCCAAGATTCGACCATTGTCACTCTGGCTAGCCAGATCCAAAAGGGACTGTTGCCAGAAGATTTTACTGAAAAAAAAGCGGATCGTTCTTATTTTGAAGCTCGAAATGAGCACATCCCGCCTATGATTGAGAAAATCGCTAGCGCAGCAATTCGCAGCGGTATCCCAGCTCAAGATGTGCAAGTGCTGGCTCCCATGTACCGTGGACAGGCTGGCATTGACCAGATTAATAGCCTCATGCAAAATCTCATCAATCCTGTGGAAAAAGACCAGCTGACCTTTGAAGCACCCGATTGCCAATATCGACAAGGAGACAGGGTTATCCACTTGGTCAATGATGCCGAAAGCAATGTTTTTAACGGTGACTTAGGCTACATCGTCGACCTGCTACCAGCTAAGTACACCGAGTCCAAGCAGGACGAATTAACCATTAACTTTGACGGCAATGAAATTAGCTACCAGCGCAGCGAATGGTACAAAATTCGCTTAGCCTATGCCATGAGCATCCATAAGTCTCAAGGTAGCGAGTTTCCCGTGGTCATCCTTCCCATTACCCGAAGCAGCCACCGCATGCTCCAGCGCAATCTGGTCTACACAGCTATTACCCGAGCCAAGAGCAAACTGATCCTACTTGGGGAAAAGTCAGCCTTTGACTACGCTGTAAAGAATACTGGAACAGCCCGCAAAACCTACCTGATTGAACGTTTTGGAGATGTAGAATCCCCTCAAGAAATTATCCACAATCCTGTGGATAACAGTGAACCACCTGTGGAAAACTACATCTTGACTAAGGAAAATATCCTAACAATCAATCCTCTAATCGGACTGACTGAGGAAGATATCAACAGTATATTTGGCAATGACAACCAAATAGAAACAGATGCCTAGGTCTACCTTTGAAGCTGTCATAAAAGTTTACAGAGTACCTTATCAATTATTTCCTATAAAAATAGAGTCTGGGACAAATTGCCTCAGACTCTTTTCTATCTTATCCAAACCCCGTCACTGTCAGTCCTAATAAGCGAACGCCTCGCGGCTGCTCTTCCAGGCTGTCATAGATTTCATGACTAACCCGCTCAATCACTTCTCCTTCTCTCGTTTCTCGCTCCAAGGTCCTCCTTTTGGTTAGGGTTGAAAAGTCAGCATAGCGGATTTTTAGGACAACCGTCTTGCCAGCTTTCTGGTGTTTCTCTAAGCTGAGAGCGACCTTAGCTGCCAAGCGAGATAGTTCTTTTTTTATATCCTCCTCGCCATGGAGCAATTTAGCATAGGTTCGCTCCTTACCGATAGACTTGCGAATACGATTGGACTTGACCGGACTATTGCTGATACCACGCGCTTTCCGGTAGAGATCAAAGCCAAAGCGACCAAACTTATCAATCAAGGTCATTTCTGGTATTTTGAGTAGATCTGCACCAGTATAAACACCCATTTCATGCAGTTTTTCAACGCTTTTCTTACCAACTCCATGAAACTTGGCAATATCCATAGGCGCCAAAAAAGCCTCTGCCTCTTCGGGTAAAATAACAGTCAGACCGTGCGGCTTCTCATAATCACTGGCAATCTTGGCCAGAAACTTATTATAAGAAACGCCTGCCGAAGCCGTCAGTTGCAGCTCATTCCAGATATCGTGCTGGATCAGCTTGGCAATTTTGACTGCAGATTTGATACCCAACTTATTTTCCGTCACATCCAGATAAGCCTCGTCTATGCTCATGGGCTCAATTTTATTCGTGTAGCGCTTGAAAATCTCTCGAATCTGCAAACCAACTGTTTGATATTTTTCATAATTTCCCGAGATAAAAATCCCCTGCGGGCAGCGCTCATAGGCTTCCTTGGAGCTCATAGCCGAATGAACTCCGAACTTTCTGGCTTCATAATTACAAGTCGAAACCACACCACGTCCACCCGTCTGACGCGGATCACTACCGATAATCACAGGCTTTCCCTTGAGCTTAGGATTGTCCCGCTCTTCGACCGAAGCAAAAAAAGCATCCATATCGATATGAATGATCTTTCGCGATGTGTCATTGATTAGCGGAAAAATTAGCATGCCGGCTCCTATAAGTTAGAATAGATCTTTAGCAAATTTTATCATTTTTA
>CAJPQE010000036.1:0-15582 GCA_905372795.1 Streptococcus cristatus
TGGCGCAGGCTGTACAGTCAATCTCCTCAAAGACCTCATCATGGATTTGCTGGGCAATCTTATCTAAATTTTTTGGTGGCTTTTTCTTTAGATTGGCTAAAAATTTTCGATGCTCTTTCTGCTTTTGCAGGGCTAATTGATGGTATTTTTCAAGGTCAATTTCTTGAGTCATAAACTACTTTCTAATCAGTTGATTTTCGTTAGCATTATATCATAAATCTCAAAAAAATGAGACCTACTTTCAGGTAGACCTCATTTTTTTTGTTTTAAATATTGTTAGTTGGGCCTTTTTCATCAAGGCTCCATGTTTCCTCTATATATGAGATGACAGAAGCCAGAGTTTTTCGGTCGCCTTCAAAAGAGATCAAATACACTTTGTCATCTTTTTGGAAAACCCAAGAAACCACTAACTGCCCTGATTTCATAATTACATTCAGTTGGAAAGCTTCATTGCCAGAAACAGTGGATTTTGCTCCCCACATTTTTTCTACATCTTTATTATCATTCCAACTATAGGCTAGTCGCTGGGCAATTAACTCAGCATTGAAAGTTTCCCCATCTTGGACATGAGCTTTTTCTCTAGTATAGCCATTCATGGTAACGATATTATAAGCAGAGCCATCCGTAAACTGAACGCTGTCGCCACCATCTAGGTCGGTGAACTTGATCCAATTACTTGGAATATCGATATAGCCGTAATCAGACGAACCAATGCGCTTGGTCTCGGTTGTAGTGGAAACATCTTTGTCACTAGCTTTATCAGATTTGCTGCTATCTTTTTGAGAAACCTGACTAGATGTACTACTAGAAGTAGACGATTTCCGATTACCATAATTTTTAATAAGACCACAAGAGGACAGGGAGAGGCCGGCTAAGATAGTCAGAGAGAGCAGAAAGTACTTCTTTTTCATGGGGAAACTCCTTTTACAGGGTAGATTGAATGATATTTATATTCTACCACATTTTTTAGATTACTAAAAATCTTTACTGTGGGGGGTAGAAAAGGGAAGATAGTGGAGTAAGTAAGCTTCTCTTCTTGATACCAAGAGAGCAATTTTTTTCATCAAGAAATTTCAAGTAGCTATTATTTCAATAAAGAAATTCCTAGAATTACCGCAATTAAAACAAAACCAATAATGGAAAAGATTATTATTAGCAACCTAAAGATTCTATCAAAGCCTGTATAACGTTCTACAAAGGCTTTTTCAGGCTTTTCAGGATTATAATAAACCGTCATGACTGAGCCTTTTGGGAATATTTCTCTTAACTGTAGATTCTTTCCAGCGCTAAGAATATATTTCCTGTCAAAGACATCTTTTTGATTTTTCTTATTAGGAGTTTCTACATAATAAGCATATTCAAATTTTTTTCTGTATGTTATCTCATTCACCATATATTCTACAATGGGCAAAGGGATAGCCATTTCATTACGGTTATCATAATCAACCACTATACCTGAAATTTTAGAAGTACATTTTTTCTGAATATTCTTCTCCCGTCGATAGAATAGGTATAAAACTAAATTTGTAAGGCCAATAAAGAAACATATGTCTATTATCAAAATAATCGGTTTATCCAAGATTTGATTCACACTCCTATTTCCTAGCTTGGATGAGTAACATCAACTGAAATTTTCTTCGCTTTTATAATTTAGGGCTTAGGCGATTAAAGCCAACTTTATTCCTCATCCATACTCAGGACGCTGAGGAAGGCTTCTTGTGGGACTTCGACAGAGCCGATCGCTTTCATCCGTTTCTTACCGGCTTTTTGTTTTTCAAGGAGTTTCCGCTTCCGAGAAACGTCACCACCATAACACTTGGCCAAGACATTCTTACGCAAGGCCTTGATGTCAGTCCGAGCCACAATCTTGTGGCCAATGGCTGCCTGAATAGGTACTTCAAACTGCTGACGAGGAATGATTTTCTTGAGCTTGTCTACAATCAGCTTACCACGCTCATAGGCAAATTCCTTGTGAACGATAAAGCTGAGGGCATCAACCTTGTCGCCATTGAGGAGGATATCCATCTTAACCAGCTTGGATGAGCGATACTCAGAGATTTCGTAGTCAAAGCTAGCATAGCCACGAGTAGAGGACTTGAGCTTGTCAAAGAAGTCAAAGACGATTTCAGCAAGCGGGATTTGATAGATGACATTGACCCGATTATCATCGATATAATCCATGGTCACAAAGTCACCGCGCTTGCGCTGAGCCAATTCCATCACCGCTCCGACAAATTCCTGTGGCACCATAATCTGCGCCTTGACATAAGGCTCCTCAATGGAATCAATCTTGGTCGGATCCGGAAACTCACTCGGATTAGAGACATCAATAGCTTCACCATCTGTCAGATTAACCTTATAGATAACAGACGGCGCCGTCATGATCAGATCAATATTAAACTCACGCTCCAAGCGCTCCTGAATGACGTCCATGTGCAGCAAGCCTAAGAAACCACAACGGAAACCAAATCCTAGTGCTTGCGACGTTTCTGGTTCAAATTGCAGACTGGCATCGTTTAGCTGGAGCTTTTCGAGGGCTTCGCGTAGGTCATTGTATTTATTAGACTCGATCGGATAAAGACCCGCAAATACCATCGGATTCATCTGCTTATAGCCGTCCAGGGGCTCAGATGCTGGATTGTCCGCCAAAGTTACTGTGTCTCCGACCCGGGTATCCTGTACCGTTTTGATAGAAGCCGCGATATAGCCAACATCCCCTGTTGCTAAGAAATCACGTCCAATAGCCTTGGGCGTGAAGATGCCGACCTCAGTCACGTCAAAGGTCTTGCCATTGCTCATGAGCTGAATGGTATCTCCCGGCTTGACCACACCGTCCATCACCCGTACTTGCAGGATTACCCCACGATAGGCATCATAAACTGAGTCAAAGATTAAGGCCTTGAGTGGTGCATCTACATTTCCAGTCGGTGCTGGAACTTTCTCCACTATTTGTTCGAGGATTTCTTCAATTCCGATGCCAGCCTTGGCAGAAGCCAATACGGCTTCGCTAGCATCAAGTCCGATGACATCCTCAATCTCTATACGAACACGCTCTGGATCAGCTGCTGGTAGGTCAATCTTGTTAATGACGGGCAGAATTTCCAAATCATTATCCAAGGCTAGATAAACGTTGGCAAGGGTTTGAGCTTCAATCCCTTGGGCAGCATCGACCACCAAAATCGCTCCTTCACAGGCGGCTAGCGAACGCGACACTTCATAGGTAAAGTCCACGTGTCCCGGCGTGTCGATCAAGTGGAAGATATAGGTTTCGCCGTCCTTGGCAGTATAATTGAGCTCGATGGCATTAAGCTTAATGGTGATGCCACGCTCCCGCTCCAAGTCCATGCTGTCCAAGAGTTGGGCCTGCATTTCCCGGCTGGAAACCGTCTCCGTCGCCTCCAAAATCCGGTCAGCCAAGGTTGATTTCCCATGGTCGATGTGGGCAATGATGGAGAAATTACGAATCTTCTCCTGACGTTTTTTCAAATCTTCTAACTTCATTTTTCTCTTCCTTTTAGGGTATTCTATTTATTATATCATGATTTGTCGAAAATAAAAACGACTGTAACCAAGACAGTCGACTTAATTTTCCATTTAACTAAAGTCTCATAAATACGAAGACGATTAGTCATGGACTTTTCTGAGTTTTTCAAGAGTTTCTAGGAAAATAGCTGGCGCTTCAGTCGTAAATTCTAGCACTTCGCCAGTCCGAGGATGGGTGAAGCCCAGTGTTCGCGCGTGCAGAAATTGACCATGTCCTTTCAGGGTCTTACGTGGCCCATAGACCTCATCTCCAGCGACCGGATGACCGATATAAGCCATGTGGACACGGATTTGATGCGTCCGACCCGTCTCCAGCTGCAACTCAACCAAGGTATAGTCCCCAAAACGTTCTAAGACTTGGAAACGTGTCAGAGCAGGTTTTCCCTTGGCTGTAACCGCCTGTTTCTTGCGATCTTTTTCACTACGGCCAATCGGCGCCTCAATCACTCCGCGGTCATTAGGGAGATTGCCATGCACAATCGCCCAGTATTTACGCAGGGATTTCTTATCCTTGAGCTCATCTGCAAGTGCCAGATGGGCTTGGTCATTCTTGGCAATCATCAATAGACCAGAAGTATCCTTATCAATCCGATGAACAATCCCTGGGCGCAGCACACCATTGATGCCAGAGAGATCTTTGATGTGGTACATGAGGGCATTGACCAGAGTACCGCTGGTATGCCCAGCTGACGGGTGAACCACCATGCCTTGTGGCTTGTTGACGACGGCAACATCCTCATCCTGATAAACAATTTCTAGCGGAAGATCCTCTGCCACATACTCAACCACCTCTGGCTCAGGTACTTCATAGGAAATGACATCACCCTCTTTGACGGCATACTTGGCCTTTTTTGCCAATCCATTAACCAAAATCTGGCCATTTTTTATCTGTTCATTGGCTAAACCACGTGACAGCTCTGTTAGGTCCGCCACTGCCTTATCTAAACGCAGACCTGCGGCTGCCGCATCAATTTTCAATTCCATTTGTTTCTTCCTTCAACATTACCAGTAATAAAATCGCTACTCCAACAGTCAGGTACATATCCGCTACGTTAAAAATAGCAAAATTGACAAAATCTAGCTGGAACATATCCACTACAAATCCTTGCTGGATCCGGTCAATGAAATTGCCCAATCCACCAGCAATAATTAGAATGAGTCCCGTCAACATCCACTTGGAAGCTTGGATATTTTTAATCAAATACCAAACAGCAACTCCAATCACGATACAAGTAATCAATGCGAAAAACCACTGCTGATTTTCCAAGATAGAAAAGGCTGCACCAGTATTTCGCAGGTAGGTCAAACTGACAATCTTAGGAATAAACTTTCTAACTTGCCCCAAAGAAAAATTGGAAACAATATAATACTTGACTGCCTGATCAAGAGCAATCAAAAGAATAACTAAAAAAGGAATCGCAATTTTACGTTTCATACTTCTCTTTTCTGTGCAAAATATTCTTTCATAACAGCTACAAAAGCCTCGCCGACCTGACTCAACTCTACATCTTCCCTCTTGACATAAACCATGTGATTGTCTAAATTATCTCGTAGTTTGATGACAGTGATTCCATTTACACTGTTACTATCCAAAAAGCCAGATCCAGTCGCATAAGCATCCGTCCGCTCCAAAATCCCATTCAGCGTAGCTCGATCCGTCACATTAAACATCTGGGAGCTAGCGCTGGTATCGACAAAATTCTCGGAATAATAGAGGTACTCATCCTTTTCCTGAGTGAAGCGAACGGTTGGCAAAGTAGCCAAATCTTCCATAACCAGTTCCTCCTTTTGAGTCAGAGGATGGTCTTCCCGCAGATAAATGTGGGTCTGGAAAGGAATTAGCTCAATGACCTCCAAGCCGAGCTTCTCCACCCGCTGCATAATGCCCTTGCTATTCTGATTGTTGAGATAAATAATCCCAATCTCACTGTGGCCTTGGGCTACTTCATCCAAAATCTGGACGGTTGTCGACTCGAAAATCCGGAAATTCTTATATTCTGGATACTTTTGAGAAAACTCCGTAATCAACGGCGGCAAAAAGTCATAGTGCTGGCTGGCAATGGAAAATTCATCTTTTTCCTCTTCAGGATTGGCATACTGATTTTGAAAGACATCAAATCCTTTGACCAGTTCCTGAGCTCTCTCATAAAATTCCATACCACGGCGAGTCAAGAAGGTTCCACTACTGGTTCGACGAAAAACTTTAAATCCCAGCTCCTTTTCCAAATCTCGCACCGCGATAGATAGACTGGGCTGGCTGACATACATCTTCTCTGCTGCTTCGCGGAAAGTTCCGCTGTTGGCAATGGCCACTACATAACGCAATTGTTGAATATTCATATCTTTTTCCTTTTATAAATACTCCTAATTATACCACAAACTCAGCCTTCCTCAAAGGCAGGCAGCAACTTTCCTCTTAGAAATACATCTCTGAAATCTTCCTCATTTGCCTAAAATGTCCTTTGTATATAAGAAGGTGACATAAAGAACGACAAACAAAGCTATTAAGACCTCAAAAGCAAGCAGAATTTGACCAACTAGACCGGAATTTAATATATTTAAAGACTGCTTCAAGGCTACAGCCGAAATAACCAAAGGGAAGGTAAAGGCCGAAAATCCTGCTGAAAAAGGACGATTGATCAAACGAGGCAGTTGCCACAAAATAAAGGCATAAAAGCATTGACCCGAAATCAAGAGCAAGCTCAACAAGACAGGATTCGGCTGAGGAAAAGTAGCCACATAAGCTGCTGTCATCAAGGAAATAGGCGCACAAATCGTTGTTGTATTCGGGCGTACATTCTCTACTAAGCCAATTTTATAAGTCTTATAAAGGACGATTGGCAAGACCAAGAGTGTCGCTAAAAGCCCGTACCAAAAGACCAGCTGCCCCAAAAATAACTGCTGGGGAACCGCAATTGTCAGAGGAGCGACACCAATCCCGACAAATAAGACCGTCCAGGCCGGAAAGACATTCTCCCACTTGAAAGGAAATACAAAAGCTAGAATATAATAAGCCATCAAGAAAACCAGCCCGCTAAAGCTCAGCCACCACAGCACTTGCGCACTAATTTGGGCAAAATTCCCCAAGAAAGTCCAGCTCGCTAGATAAGTCGAAGCTACCATTCCCTGCATAAAAAAGGTCGGGAAGACCGAGGCCACTAGCGCTTGACCTAGTTGCTCTTTGACTTGCTTGGTATGCGTCAGCATTCCCATCACTAGATGGAGGAAAAACAAGAGTGCCAGACCTGCTAAAAGATAGCGCAAGAACTGACTGACATCACCGACTAAATTTCCCAAGGCTAGTAGGCCTAGCACCAAGCCCGCCTGAACCAAGTATGGCTCTTTTCTCTTTATCATCAACAGATCTCCTAACCTTAAAAGCTCTTTTCTTCGAAAGATAATTCTTCTATTTTCTCTTTAAATAAACTGTTTCCGATTTTCGTTTAAAGCCCAATCTTTCATACAGCCTCAGGGCACCTGTATTCTGAGCTTCTACGACTATTTGACAGACTTGTCCATTTCGGCCAGAAAGATCATTCAGGATAGACCTGACTAGGTAGCTCCCTAAGCCCTGTCCTTGAAAGGCCTGATCCACAGCTAAGGCAAACAGATAATTACTGCCAAAACTTGTATCAACTGAGCAGGACGCCACGATTTGACCATCTCTTTTCAGGACATAGAGCAGGCTATCTGGACTCTCCAGCGCTTGACTGGCATAGTGAAGCGCAGTATCCATCGGCATTTCAAAAATCTGCGACTGAAAAGCTGCAATCTCCGCAACCATTTCCTTTCTCCCCAGCAAGACTTCCACGCCTTCCTTTTCTTCTTCAGGGAAAGTCCCCGCTGCCTGCTCCAGCCAAATTTCCGTTTCTTTCAAATCATAGTCAAACTTCTCAGCAAAGGTCGGATGGTCTGCTAAAAACTTAGCTTCACTGATGTATTCGATTTGGGATAAATCGTATTTCTCTGCAATTTTGGAAAATTCCTGCAAAAGAGCGCTCGCTATGCCCTGTCTGCGATAGTCGGGCAATACGTAGACAGATACCTCTGCTTGCCCCGGCTCATCTGCATAAACCGATAAAAAACCGACCGTTTGATGATCTAAATTTGCCAGAAAAAAGGCTGGCATATCAACATCAAAATTATAGGCATTATCCAGATAAGGAAGACGATAGGTCCCATCTGTAACGTGACAACTTTGAACCAGCTCAAAAAGCTGATCCTTGATTTCCTGACTAGGCTGGCTATAAATCCTAATTTCCATCATTCTCCCTCACAAACTTGTATTCATAACGAATATACTACGTACTATCCTACTCCAACTCACTCAGATACTCATAGCGCTCATACTTTTCAAGAAGCTGCTCATTCTTGTCATCCAGCTCCTTCTGAAGTTCCGATAGCTTGGTAAAGTCCGAACCGTTCTGCTCCATTTCCGTCTCAATGGTGGCGATGCGTGCTTCCAGCTTCTCGATATCCGCCTCGATGGTCTCCCACTCTTGCTTTTCAAAGTAGCTCATCCGCTTCTTCTGCTCCCGCGCCTTGACTGGCTTTTCCTTTTCTTTCTTTTGGGAAATAGCTGTGCTGGATTGTCTAAAAGCCTTCTCATCCAGATAGTCCGTGTAGTTGCCAAAGAACTCTCTGACCTGTCCATCTTCAAAAGCTAAAATCTTGCTGGCTACTTTATCGAGGAAATAGCGATCGTGGCTAACTGTGATCACTGGCCCTGCAAAGCCCTGCAAGAAATTTTCTAGAACTGTCAAGGTTGCGATATCCAAATCATTGGTCGGCTCGTCCAGAAGCAGGACATTGGGCTTCTCAAGTAAAAGCTTGAGCAGGTAGAGCCGCTTCTTTTCACCGCCAGACAACTTCTCAATCAAGGTTCCGTGACTTGAGCGAGGAAAGAGAAACTGCTCCAAGAGCTCAGCAATAGATGTTGTGCCGCTCCCTGTCTTAACTTCTTCCGCCACTTCCTGCAAGTAATTAATGACGCGCTTGGACTCATCCAAGCCTTCAATCTGTTGAGAGAAATAAGCCACTCGAACTGTCTCGCCGATTATGACCTGACCAGACTGAGGCTGCAACTGACCAGCAATGAGATTGAGCAAAGTAGACTTGCCTACTCCATTATCTCCGACAATGCCCAGTCGATCTTTGTTTTGCAGCAAGAGATTGAAATGCGACAAAATCTGCTTTTCTCCGTATGCAAAATCCACATCCTGAAACTCGATGACCTTCTTCCCAATACGGCTGGTTTCAAAGTTCATCTCTAAGTCCATCTGATTGGTCTGACCAGCCAAATCACTTTTGAGGTCATGGAAACGATTGATACGTGCTTGCTGCTTGGTCGCCCGCGCCTGAGGCTGACGGCGCATCCAAGATAACTCCTGCTTGTAAAGCTGCTGTTTCTTGTGTAGCAGGGCAGCATCGCGCTCATCCTGCTCAGCCTTGAGTCGGACATAATCCTGATAGTTGCCCTGATACTCAATCAAGCTCCCGCCGTCCAATTCAAAAATCCGCGTGGAAATATTATCCAAAAAATAGCGGTCATGAGTAATAAAGAGGACTGTCTTCTTTGAATTTTTCAGGAAATTTGTCAGCCACTCAATCGTATCAATATCCAGATGGTTGGTCGGCTCGTCCAGCAGCAGCAAGTCCGCTTCGGAAAGTAAAACCTGCGCCAACTGAACCCTCCGACGTAAACCACCAGAAAGCTGGCTGATTTTTGCTGCCAAATCTGTGATACCGAGCTTGGATAGAACGGTTTTTACCTGACTTTCAATTTCCCAAGCATGCAGCGAATCCATTTCTGCCATGACCTTGTCTAAACGAGCCTGCTTGGCTTCATCATAAGCTGCCATGAGCAGTTCGTATTCCCGAATGAGCTGCATTTCTCGCAAATCACTGGACAAAACAGTATCCAAGACCGTCTTCTCTTCATCGAAATCTGGTTCCTGAGTCAAATAGGAGATTTTATAGTCAGATTTTGCTGAAAAAGGATATACATCACCATCAAAGCCTGATTTGCCAGACAAGACATCCAAAAGAGTGGTTTTTCCTGTCCCATTGACTCCAATCAGTCCAATCCGATCCAAGTCATGAATGATAAAAGAAATCTCTTGAAAGACTGTCTTATCCCCGACAGACTTGGTCAGATTTTCAACGATAAAGTCACTCATCCAACTTGCTCCTTAATAAAGTTCATAATCTCTTCCTTGCTATTTTCCAATTCTCCGTCGACAATGGCCCATTCAATTTTAGTCAGGATTTGTCCCAATTCTGGTCCGGGTTTAAAGCCGTAATCTCGAATCAAATGGCTACCCGTCACCACAATCTCATGTTTGTCATGAATGGTCAGAGCAGCATGTTTCGCTTCAATAACCTCAAATTCAACTGGCAAGCCTGCTGCCTGTCTCAAACTTTCTGCTTGCAGAATCAAATCCAAATCATACTGATAGCAATCACGCTTAGAAAGACTCCGTTCCTGCCGAATCTCATAAACAGCTACCAGCTGATTCACTCGCTTTTGAAAGTCATTGGACGTTTTCCAATGCTTCAAGAACTTACGAACATCTTTTACTTTCAAAGCCAGCAGAAGCGCAGCCCAAGCCTGCTCAGAACTAGAAAATTGAAAATCTTCTTCTAAACCGTCTAGTAGTTCCTGCAAAGCTTCTGCTGAATGTTTCATATCAGGAAGAAAGTCGTAGGCAGCAGCTTTGAGCAGGCTCTCCAGACCTTTTCGCCAGAAAGGTGCCATCAAGAGCTTGTCAAACTCGATAAAAATCCGCTCTACCGATATCTTCTCCAAAAGCGGCGCGCAATCTGCCATAGCCTGAAAAGTCAGGTCTTCCAAATCAAAGTCTAAACCAGCCTGAAAACGAAAGCCCCGCATGATACGCAAAGCATCTTCATTAAAACGCTCTGCAGCTACTCCAACTGCCCGCAGAGTGCGATTTTTCATATCTGCCAAACCGTTAAAGAGGTCCACAATCTCCCCCTCTTGGTTTAAAGCAAGAGCATTGATTGTAAAATCCCTGCGCTTCAAGTCTTCTTCCAAAGAGCGCACAAAAGAGACCTGACTAGGCCTGCGGTAGTCCACATAGACATCCTCAGTCCGAAAGGTCGTTATCTCGTATTCTCCCTGGCCTTCCAAGACCAGAACCGTTCCATGCTCAATCCCAACATCGACAGTCCGAGGAAAGATGGTTTTGATTTCCTCGGGATAGGCCGAGCTGGCAATATCCACATCGTGAATCGGCCGCTTCAACAGAGCGTCTCGTACAGAACCACCGACAAAATAAGCCTCAAAACCAGCCTCTTTAATCTTCTCTAATACTGGCAAAGCCTCCTGAAACTCAGAAGGCATCTTCTCTAATCTCATAGTAAATGTTCCAATCCATAGACCAATTCAGAGTGCTTCACTACCTCTTTGATACCTAGATTTACCCCAGTCATAAAGGAAACCCGGTCATAGGAGTCATGCCTCAAAGTCAGCCCTTCTCCTTGGCTACCAAAGATAACTTCCTGATGGGCCACTAAGCCCGGTAAACGTACTGAGTGAATCCGCATGCCGTCAAAGACTGCTCCGCGGGCACCAGCCAACGATTCTTCTTCGTCAGCCGCTCCCTGCTGCTTACTCGTCCGAACTTGACTGATTAATTCAGCCGTTTTGATAGCCGTGCCGCTCGGTGCATCTTTTTTGTTGTCATGATGCAGTTCGATAATCTCTACATCTGGAAAATACTTGGCTGCTTGGGCTGCAAATTGCATAAGCAAAACGGCTCCCAGAGCAAAATTCGGGGCAATCAATCCGCCAAGATTCTTTTGACGCGATAGTTGGGTCAAGTCTTCAATCTGCTCAGGCGTAAAACCAGTCGTTCCGACCACCGGAGCAAATCCATTTTCAAGAGCAAAGCGAGTATTTTCATAAGCCACTTTGGGAGTCGTAAAGTCAATCCAGACATCCGCCTGAAGACCTGCAAGTTCTTCTTTAGCATTGAAAACTGGAACTCCTGCTACTTCCTTTTCATCTGTAAAGGGATCTAGTAGACCGGCCAATGCCAACTCAGGATCTTCTGTTACCATTTTATAGGCTGCTTGTCCCATCTTTCCCTTGAAACCAGCAATAATGACTTTTATACTCATCTAGAACCTCTCTCTATTCTTGACTAACCGCTCTACAAACTCTAGACCAGCGGAATGTAGGCCAAAGCGACACTACCCTCGCCCAAGTGAGTTCCAATTACACTACCAAAGGTAGCAAGAGGAATATCGTTCGCTATACCAGCCTCTATCAGCTGCTGGCGTAAGCTTTCTGCCTTCTCTTCAGCATTCCCATGAATCACTATGATCTGATAAGAAGCAGAGGCAGTTTTTTTCTCCACTACTTCAATCAATCTCTTAATCGCTTTCTTTTCTGTCCGAATCTTTTCAAAGACTTCGATGACACCTGCATCGTTAAAATACAGAATCGGCTTGATACTTAGGAGATTTCCCAAAATAGCTGCGCCATTGGACAAGCGACCGCCCTTAACCAGATGATTGAGATCGTCAACCATGATAAAGGCACTGGTTCCATCGATTTGTCGTTGAATCTTGAGCAAAATCTCTTCAAAATTCTGCCCTTCCGCAGCCCAAGTCAAAGCATTTTCGACCATGAGCCCCAGCGGAGCACTGGTGATTTTTGAATCAGGAAAGGCGATTTTCAAATCAGGAAACTCGTCCTTGAGATACTGGATATTTTGATAAAATCCTGAAATCCCACTGGATAAAAAGAGCCCCAGCACATGCGTGTAATCCTCGCTAGCAAGACGCGTCAACGTCTCCTCTAACTCTGCCACACTAGGCTGACTTGTCTTTGGCAAATCATCTGCGGCAGCCATTTTCTCATAAAACTCACTGGCTGTCAGATTTTTTCCTTCTACATAAGTCTCTCCAGAAATCACTACTGGAATATCGAGCACAAAAAGATGGTCATTCCCACGAAGGCTATCCGGTAAAAAAGCGGACGAATCCGTTATAACCGCTAATTTCATCATTAGAACTCCAAATTAATACCTGGTAAATCTAGCGCAATCTCAGTCACTTCATACGTCAAGCGATTGAGCATAGTCAAACAAGGACGCGCCAATTCTTCCACTTCTTCATGCTCAAACTCACTAGGTTCCTGCACCAAACGTCCTTGAATATGATTTGTCTGCGTGATCGTTCCACTAATTACAAAACGATCAAACACAATCATGAAAGTCAAAATCACAATCATGGATGTTGAATTCTTTTCTTCATTTCTTTCAATCAGCTGAAAATTCACGTCAACTTTTGTTTCAGGTGTTCCATTTTCTTTTTCCCATTCAAAATTGCGTGCATCAAAATGATACTGGCTGACAAATTCTTGTTCACGTTGTAATTCCATTACTATTCTCCTAAAAATATACGATAGTCCATTATAACATAATTTGATGTATCTTTCTAGCGATAATTATATTCAGAACTTTATCCGTTAGGAGATGGTGACGGATTCTCACAAAGTCTGAAGCTGATTTTGCGCGTAATTTTTCCATACTTCCAAATACTCGCTCGTCTCGCCTGCTTCTCTACGCTTAAAAAATAGATTAAATAAAAATCCAACAAAACCTGGATAAGATTGTATTCTTACCAATTGGCAGGTCGAAGAAGTCAAAGGAAGCACTTGACAATTTAAAATCGAATGCAAGAGAGAGTGTCTCGCATGTATCTCAATCCAAAAGGCTTCCTCATTGACCTCGCTTATTTTGCAAGACATTCTTATTCCTTCTTTTGTTACAATATCATATTTTCTTCCTTCATAGAAAAAGTCTTCTCCGCCTTCAAAGTGAATGGCTTGATTTGTTGATAAATTAGGAAGCCATTTATCCATCATTTTCAATGCTTCCCAAGCAATTTCTGCTTTCATATTCACAACTAACTTATCTGTATATGTTTTCATAATCTTATCCCATCTATTCAAATTATAGCAAAAAGAATCTTGATAGACCATCAAGATTCTTTTGCGTAAGTTTTATTTTTCAAGTGGTTTACGCAAATATCCGAAAAGAATACCACTGACAACTGCACCAATCAAGACATACACAAGGTAAAGGATTGGGTTGTTAGTCAAACCGATGACGAAGATTCCTCCGTGAGGAGCCATAAGTTTGATGCCAGATAGACCGACAAGTGCACCTGTAAGAGCTGAACCTACGATAAAGCTTGGGATTGCACGGGCTGGGTCAGCAGCTCCAAATGGAATCGCACCTTCTGTGATGAAAGAAAGACCCATAACGATATTTGTCAAACCTGAATCACGTTCTTCGGTAGTAAATTTATCTTTGAAAAGCAGAGTTGCCACGAATACTGCAAGCGGTGGAACCATTCCGGCTGCCATAACCGCTGCCATGACTGGAGAACCACCAGTTGAGACAGTGCTTGCCAGCGTACTTGTACCAAATACATAGGCTGCTTTGTTCACAGGTCCACCCATATCGACCGCCATCATACCACCGACTAAGAGACCGAGAAGAACCGCAGAGCTTCCGCTCAGACTTGCCAAGAAATCGTTGAGGGCTGTATTGATTGCTGACATAGGGATATTGACTGCCAGCATAAGGAATCCAGTCACAAGAACACCAAGAAGTGGCAAGAGCAAGATGGAACGAATACCTTCAAGTGAGCGAGGCAGACCTGCAAGTAATTTGCGAAGGACTAAAATCACACCACCAGCTAAGAAGCCACCGACCAAAGCTCCAAGGAAACCAGATGATACACCCGCTAGAGAGAGTGTCTTCTCACCACCTGCAGCATAGGCAACACCACCAAATGATGCGCCACTGCTCGCAATTGCACCGGCTACGAAACCAGAAACCAAACCTGGCTTTTCAGCGATTGAGTAAGCGATATAACCAGCCAATACTGGCAACATGAAGCCAAAGGCTGCACCACCAATCGCCTTAAATTGAGCTGCAATTTCATGATAGCCTCCCAGATTAGAAAGCTGATCCTTTGGCACACCTAAGATCTGATCCAACAAGAAGGCAATGGCAATCATGATTCCGCCGCCAATAACGAATGGCAACATTTGAGATACACCACTCATCAAGTGCTTGTAAAAAGCTCCACCCAAGCTAAGTTTTTCATTGCTGCTAGCTACTGCAGCGCCACCGTTAGCAGCCTTGTAGACTTCGGCATTGCCAGAAAGAGCCAGATTGATCAATTCTTCTGTCTTGCGGATGCCGTCTGCAACTGGGCGACTGATTAAAGGTTTGCCATCAAAACGATCCATTTCAACAGCCTTGTCTGCTGCGATGATGACTGCTTTAGCTTTTTTGATGTCTTCTGCTGTCAGTTTGTTGCCAACACCGCTAGCACCATTAGTTTCAACCTTGATACCAACGCCCATTTCAGCAGCCACTTTTTGAAGAGCTTCTTGGGCCATGTAAGTGTGAGCAATTCCTGTTGTACAAGCTGTAACAGCTACGAGGAAGTCTCCTCCCTCAGTTGCAGGAGCAATAGTTGCTGGTTCAGCTGCCTTTTCAGACGCTTGGTCAAAAAGAGCGATAACTTCGTCTGGTGAAGATACTTTGCGCAATTTGTCAGCAAAACCGTCTTTCATCAAGTATTGAGACAATTCTGCCAAGGCTGCCAAATGAGTATCATTGGCACCTTCTGGAGCTGCAATCATGAAGAAGAGATCAGTTGGCTGACCATCCAAACTTTTATAGTCAACACCCTTGTTTGACTTAGCAAAGAGAACTGTCGCTTCCTTGACAGCAGAGTTCTTGCTGTGTGGCATAGCAATTCCCTCACCCAAACCAGTGGAAGTCAAGGCTTCACGCGCCAAAATGCCTTCTTTAAATGTTTCAAAATCCGTCACATAACCGTGATCGACTAAGCTTTTAATCATCTCTTCGATGACAGCTGTTTTTTCAGTTGCCTGCAAATCCAGCAACATGACATCTTTTCTCAATAGGTCTTGAATTTTCATCGTTTTTCTACCTCAACTTTTTCATATGTTTCTTTAATAAA
>CAJPQE010000037.1:0-15523 GCA_905372795.1 Streptococcus cristatus
ACAAAGCAGAATTCTGATTACCAGAAAACTAGTTTTGTTCGCTTTTTATATTTGATGTCGGACTTTTGTCCCAAACTCTTATTTACTGCATTTTTTATGGTTCATCATTGGATATTTATGCTAAAATAATAGTAATAGCATAAAGGAGGTATCGTTATGGTAACACGTCGTAAATTTTCTCCGCAAGAAATAAGAAAAGATTCTTCTTATTTTTCGCCCTTGAAGACCATTGTAGAGACAGCCTTTTATGAGAATCAGGTTCAGGCAATCAAGACCGTAGAAGAGGCCTATCAACTGGCCTCGGTAGCTGCTGGAACGGTTGTGCTGGACATGCCGGTGATTCATACTAAGGAGCTGGGACTTCCTTCCTATGCCCGCGTTTTATTAACTAACTCGGGGGCTGTTGTCGGCCGAACTGCCAAGGCTAGACGAATTTATGGCATAGATCGTCAGGAAGATGAGCACTTGCTGTTTCTGGTTCGTAGTGCTGTTTATCAGGCACATCAGAGGACCTTTTATAAGGCAGATGCAGTCGTGGGGCTGGATGAGGACTTCATGGTTTGCGCCCACCTGATGGTGCCTCAGGAAGAAATCAATAATCTTTATTCTTGGCTTTTGAATTTCCAGATTTTGGATGAGGAATTTAAGAACCGCTTACGAGCTTCTAAAAAGTACGAAGAAAACGATATCTTTGTCTTTTTTGATCCCAAGTGGAAGCATCCAGACTATCCAGAAGGTTTGGTTTACTTTGATACCAATCATAATTGCGCCGTTATTCTGGGCTTAAATTATTTCGGAGAGCTGAAAAAGGCAACTTTGACTTTGACTTGGGGGACGGCTGCCAGAAATGGCTATGTTGCCTGCCACGGAGGTCTGAAAATTTTCAGGCAAAATACGGACAAAGAGGACTATGTTGCATCTTTCTTTGGTCTATCTGGTTCAGGAAAATCCACATTGACGCATGCAAAACATGACCATAAATATGATATCAAGGTTCTCCATGATGATGCCTTCATTATCTCGGTCAAGGATGGCTCCTCTATTGCCCTCGAACCGTCTTACTTTGACAAGACCAATGACTATCCTACAGGTCATAGTGAGCAGGATTTCTTTGTCACCGTGCAGAACTGTGGAGTGACGCTGGATGAAAACGGGCGGAAAAAGCTAGTAACGGAGGACATCCGCAATGGGAATGGACGGACTGTTAAATCGCGCTTTGCGACTCCAAATCGAGTAGACAGAATTGATGAGCCCATCAACACTATCTTCTGGATTATGAAAGATGATTCTCTGCCGCCTCTGGTTAAGATCAATGATCCGCTGATGGCTTCCACAATGGGCTGCACCCTGATGACCAAGCGCTCAAATGCTGAGAATGTCACTGGCTTGCATGAAGACTTGGTTATTGAGCCTTATGCCAATCCTTTCCGAGTCTACCCATTGGTAGAAGATTATCGGAAATTCCGTCATTTATTTGAGTCGGGAGTTGCTTGCTACATTATCAATACTGGTTTTTACATGGGCAAGGGTATCTCAAAGGAAGTATCTTTAGATATTATCGAGCAGATTGTAGAGGGAAGGGCTCAATTTAAGCCTTTTGGTCCTTTGGAAGGTTTTGAATACTTGGATTATAAGGGTTATGCTGTTCCAAACTTTGACGACAAGTACAGACAGCTCATTCGTGAAAGAATGCAGGTTCGTTTAAACTTCCTATTGGCCTTTAATCAGAAATATCCTAAGACAGCCCTGCCCGTTGGAGCTATTTCTCGGCTAGAAAAAGTCTTGCAGGACTTAGAGGATTAGTCTGTAAAACGCTTTCCCATAAATCCTTGTGCACGAATCCCAAAAATATGTTATAATCAAGGTTGATTATAATTTTTAGGAGAAGAATCCATGGAAGACCCTGGCAGTCAGAGTATTTTATTGCAAGCAATACTGCTATTTGTTTTAACCTTACTAAATGCCTTTTTCTCAGCTTCTGAGATGGCGATGGTGTCGCTCAATCGAGCTCGCGTTGAGCAGAAAGCCGAAGAAGGCGATGCCAAATACGTTCGTTTATTAAAAGTTCTTGAAAGCCCTAATAACTTTCTGTCAACGATTCAGGTCGGTATTACCGTCATTAATATCCTGTCGGGGGCAAGCTTTGCGGATAATTTAGGGAAAATCTTTGCTTCTTGGATGGGTGATTCCAAGACGGCGCATGCAGTTGCTAGTTTCTTGGCTCTTGCCCTCCTTACCTATATTTCTATTGTTTTAGGGGAGCTTTATCCTAAGAGAATCGCTATGAATCTCAAGGATAGTTTGGCGATTCGGACTGCACCAGTGATTATCTTCCTCGGGAAAATTGTCAGTCCGTTTGTCTGGTTGCTTTCAGCCTCTACCAATCTTCTCAGTCAGATGACGCCGATGAAGTTTGATGATGCGGATGAAAAAATGACCCGAGATGAGATTGAGTACATGCTGACCAATAGTGAGGAGACGCTGGATGCAGATGAAATCGAAATGTTGCAGGGGATTTTCTCGCTGGATGAAATGGTGGCGCGTGAACTCATGGTGCCACGGACAGATGCCTTTATGGTTGATATTCAGGATGATACCAAGGAAATCATCGAAAGTATCCTCAAGCAAAATTTCTCACGAATTCCTGTCTATGATGGCGATAAGGATAATGTGATCGGCTTGATTCATACCAAGCGCTTGCTAAATGAAGCCTTCGCTAATGGATTCGACAATCTAAATCTCCGCAAGATTCTGCAAGAGCCACTCTTTGTCCCTGAAACGATTTTCGTGGATGATTTGCTCAAATCTCTCCGGAATACTCAAAATCAAATGGCGATTCTGCTGGATGAGTATGGTGGTATGGCAGGTCTCGTGACGCTTGAAGACTTGTTGGAGGAAATCGTCGGTGAAATCGAAGATGAAACAGACAAGGTTGCTATCGAGGTTCATGAAATCGGTGAGAATACCTACATTGTTTTAGGAACCATGACCCTCAATGACTTTAATGAATATTTTGAAGTTGAAATCGATAGTGATGATGTGGATACTATTGCTGGTTATTATCTGACTGGTGTTGGAACCATTCCAAATCCAACAGAACGGCTCAGCTATGAAGTTGAAAGCCAGAATAAAAAACTGATTTTGACCAATGACAAGGTCAAAAATGGCCGTGTCACTAAGGTAAAAGTGGAAATATCTGAAATGATTGAAGAAGATGAAGAAGCTGAAAAATAATTCAGCTTCTTTTGTTTTAAGTTTTCCGCAAGATTTTTATAAGGAATGCTTAAGCTGAAAGTCTTATACTGGTCTCAACAAATAAGAAATGAGGACAGTCCAATGACATATAAAGTAAATGTAACATATCAGAAATCATTCATCTGCTCCAAGTTAAACGAAGCAGCCTAACCAGTACTAGCAATAGAAGCAAGAAATAGATTCTCGTATCAACATTTCATAAATTTTTCATATCATCTCCTAAATATAAAAAACGTATTAAACTAAACAACAAACCAAAGAACAGGAAAACTCCTCTGCTCGCTAGATTTTAGCTGACAGAGGAGATTTTTTATGTTTGCTGAATCAAGATTTCATTCTTTTTGCCGAGTAGCAAAGTCCACAAAGCGAAATTTATCTAGTTTGTGCCGGCTCTCTGTGTATTGAAACTGGCGGCCGTCGGAGAGATAGAAGATAGAGCATTTTTAGATATTATCAAATTAGGCAGGTGCTGATTTCAAATTACGAGGAGCCAGCAGTAGCCGCGACCATGACCTTGAAACCCTATGAAACGTTAGCTATTCTAGTAAAATAATGATTAAAACCAGCTTAAGCTTCTTTTAAGTATGGTGCAGTATACTAAAAGCATCAAATGAAGACCTCTTAACTTTATTTGATAGAAGGAGTCCTTTAGTTTAACAGATGAGCAGCTGTTATAGCTATAGTTCCGCACCTTTTTTTCATAACAATCTCCGAAAAGGTCGCCCTCTAGGGCGGCTTTTTTTATGGAGAAAGCTGGAAACGGAGAGAGGCAATTTTAAGAAAAATGGAAGACTTTATCTGTTGTAACACAATGAAAATGAAATTGAAAAACAGTTTATTTTCTAAAAAATAGGCAGAATCTATCTATTTTCACTAGAATCGTGGTATAATGTAGTTATAGTAAAACGTTTTCAGGTACAAGAGGATTATTATGGTTGAAGAAGCGATTGATTATGGGAAAGTAACAGGAATGGTGCACTCTACGGAGAGTTTTGGAGCAGTGGATGGACCAGGTATCCGCTTCATCGTCTTTTTGCAAGGATGTCATATGCGTTGTCAATATTGCCACAATCCAGATACTTGGGAGATGGAGACTAATAAGTCTCAACTGCGGACTGTGGATGATATCCTACAAGAAGCCCTTCGTTACAAAGGTTTCTGGGGCAATAAAGGTGGTATTACCGTCAGCGGGGGAGAAGCACTTCTACAAATCGACTTTTTGATTGCCTTCTTTACCAAGGCCAAAGAGCTGGGGATTCATTGTACGCTGGATACTTGCGCCCTGCCTTTTAGAAATACGCCTCGTTATCTAGAAAAGTTTAATAAACTGATGGCGGTGACGGATTTGGTCTTGCTGGATATCAAGGAAATTAATGAGGCGCAGCATAGGATCGTGACTACCCAGACCAATAAAAACATCTTGGCCTGTGCAAAATATCTCTCAGATATTGGAAAGCCAGTGTGGATTCGTCACGTTCTGGTGCCAGGCTTAACGGACCGTGATGAGGACTTGATTGAGCTAGGTAAGTTTGTCAAAACACTCAAGAACGTTGATAAGTTTGAAATCCTTCCTTACCATACTATGGGAGAATTCAAGTGGCGGGAGTTGGGCATTCCTTATTCACTGGAAGGTGTGAAGCCACCGACTGCTGACCGGGTCAAGAATGCCAAGGAACTGATGCAAACGGAGTCCTATACCGAATATATGAATCGAGTGCATAATAACTAAGTGATGTAAGTAGGGGAAATGGACTGGAGAGAAACCAGTCTATTTTTCTTAAAAAAATATCTTCTAATCCGTTGGTATAGCCGAATCTGATCTTGTTTTTTATAAGATTTGATAGCATGTTCAGCACCTATTTAAAGACGTTACAGGTGGCGGCTGTCTGATTTTAAAAGGATGTAGATATTAGAGGCGCTTATAGCAAGCTTTCTTCTTTTTGCCTGCTTAGCTTTCACCTCTATGTGTAAGGCTAGAAAAGTTAGGTCTAGCTTCCAAGAAGGTGTTTGAATAAAGGCGGAATTTATGGTATAATAAGGCCTAATAGCGATTTTTTTAGAAAATATCATAAACATAGTAGGAGTAGTGTTTTGGAAAAGAAAAAAGCCATTGTGGTTTCGGGAGATTATGGGTATATTAGACAGATTGAAACAACCATAAAATCTCTTTGCTGTCATCATAAAAATCTAGATATTTATGTTTTCAATCAGGACATTCCTCAAGAATGGTTTTATTATACGCGTCGGAAGGTAGAAGCAGCTGGCAGTCAGTTGAACGATGTGAAATTGTTTAATGACCAGATTGACGATCAGGTGAAATCGAAATGGGAAGCTGGGACTTACGCTCATATCAACTACATGGCCTATGGGCGCTATTTTATACCGAATTACGTTGCAGCAGATAAAGTTTTATATTTAGATTGTGATATTGTTGTGACACGAAATCTGGACCATCTTTTTGAGATAGATCTGGAGGATTATTATGTAGCAACGACTCGCGCGACATATGGAGTAGGCTTTGGCTTTAATTCTGGAATGATGCTCATCAATAATAAGCGTTGGCGTGAAGAAAACATGGCTCAGCAATTGGTTGAGTTGACAGATAGAGAATTAGCCAATTTTACTGAAGGTGATCAGTCTATCTTGAATTTGATGTTTGAGGGCAAAAAACTTGATTTGGAAGATACTTATAATTTTCAAATCGGTTTTGACATGGGAGCTGCGCTAGATAAGCATGACTGGATTTTCGAAATTCCACTTTCTCCACTACCTGCTGTTTTGCATTATATTTCTGGTCAAAAACCATGGAACACTGTTTCCAACATGCGTCTGCGTGAAGTATGGTGGTTTTACAATTCTCTTGATTGGTCTACAATTATTGAGACAGATGAATTTGATGTCGAGAAAGCTATTAAACAGAGGGATGAAGGCTTTGCTCTCCACTGTGTAACCTTGACAAACTCAGATAGGTTAGAGGGAATTGAAGATTTGGTGAATGCATTACCAAACTGTCTATTTCATATTGCTGCCTATACACAGATGTCTGATAAGTTACTCAAACTGATGGCTTATGAAAATGTTCGTTTGCACCCTGCAATTTTGCCATATCCTTTGAGAGATTTACTTGCGAGCAGCGACATTTATCTTGATATCAATCACGATCAGAAATTCGATACTGTAATTAGAGAGTTTCAAGAGTCTGGTAAGCCTGTTTATGCCTTTGATAATGTACAAACAGAAGGGGTTTCAGAGCGAGTATTCTCACATGAGAATTATCAGGAAATGGTGGAAAAAATTCGATCAGATTTTAATTAAATGACGAACTGCCCCACATTTTGTAATCAAAATAGAGAAAGCAAGTTGATTCCTTATCTATAATTCTATGGAATGGGCTTGCTTTCTTAAGTCTTTGGCTTAAAAGACAAGTTTATGTATGAAAAGAGGACTCTGGGCAAGTCCAAAATACAAATAAAGGATAATAAATGGAGCACTTTGGTCTTAAGAAAAAGAAGCATCAGAATATTTTTAGAAAGAGAATCCTCTTTACACTGTTCATTATAGCTATTTATATATTAGGAAGACATATCTTGCTTCCGGGCTACAATGGCAGTATGGAAGCTTTTCGGATAAAGGAAGACAATCCCTCGGCCGCTTTGTATTTGCTGGCAGGAATTGATGTTTCTCAGATTTCAGTATTTTCTTTGGGCTTAGGACCCTGGATTACGACGATGATTGTATGGCAAGTCATGAACCTAAAGAAAAGCTGGAATATACAATCTTGGTCTCTTAAAAAAACAGATTTCTTTCAAAAAATTTTAACCTTGTTCTTTGCGATTGTGCAGGGACTAGCCATTATGTACACCGCTTATAGAGGAAATGGTCGCTTTCTACTTCTCGTGGATGATTGGCTCTATAATCTAGCAGTTTTACTCACAGTTGTGACAGGCAGTTTTATCATTATTTGGTTGTCAAGTCTTAATACTCGTAAGGGAGTGGGAGGATCAACCATTATTATCATTTCAGGTATTTTACTCCAGTTTGCTGACCAATTAATAGTCCTGCTTGGGAAATCCTTGTCTTCTGTCCGAGGAGGAATGATTTTAGTTGTTGCTCTATTGGTCTATCTTCTCTTGACCTTTGTTGCTGTCGTATGTGAGAAAGCCGAGATACGTCTGCCTCTTAATCGGATCATGTTAAGCAGTCGCTACTATGATAAATCTTATTTGCCAATTAAGTTCATTCCTTCTGGTGGAATGCCTATTATGTATGCAACAAGTGTCTTGATGTTGTTCCAATTATTACTAGACTGGACGGGGAAAGGATTTTCAGTAAAATTTGGGAATTTGTTTGACTTTACAAAGCCCTTGGGTCTCTTTGTTTATCTAGTTGCGATTTACTTGTTGGGTATTTTGTTTGCCTATATCAATTTGGAACCGGAAGAGACAGCGAAACGCTTGCAGCGTCAGGGAGAATATTTTGACTATATTCAGCCTGGGAAAGAAACCTTAAAAGTGTTAAAACACTATATTTCTTTGCAATCAAATATAGGAGCTATCTATCTCATCTTGTATGTCGGTCTGCCCTATTTTATTAATTTCTTCTTGCCTTTGCCAAGTTTCTTTTTGACCTTGCCAAGCACACTAGTCATTTTGATCAGCATGCTCTTGCCCTTGCGTGAAGAAATACGAATCTTAAGAATCGGGACTTATTATCATAAAGAACTAGAAGTAAAAGGAGAATAGAGGGATATGTTTTACTTTGTACCTTCTTGGTATAAACAAGATCGAAAATGGTATTCTACTGCCCTACCTTTCTATCTGCAACCAAAAAATATGATGTTTGATGATGCCGTAAATTTATTGCGGATGTTTCAACAATCAGGAGAAGCCAACTCTGTCCTGATTTTGAATTATTCACCTCATATTCGGACTTTCTTTTATCAACAAAGACTTTCATCAGATGAAATGTGGAATCTATTTGATAGCATACAAGGTCTGACAGACGTGCCTGCACGAAAAATTCGTTTGGATGATTTGAAATGGCCTCAGGGAGCAGAAATCTTTTATACTCCTTTTATTGTAGATGTTCACGTTGATCACCTACCTCATGCTCAGATTAATTTTTCACAAATAGGTAATATTTTTGATATTACCTATTTTGAAAATAATCAGATAGATTATCAGCTTGTTTTTGATGACCGTGGCTTTGTCTCCAGTATTATCTATTTTGAGCATAATCAGCCATATTATCAGGACTATCTGAATGCACAAGGAATATGGCAATTCAGAGAATTTTTGACAGCTGATAACCAGCAGGTCATTATCAATCCTGAGGCACAGGGCACATTTGCTAAGGATGTCTATCAGAATATTGAAGAGCTTGTTAAAGAAAAGCTAGAGCAGCATTTGGCTTCTGTTTTAACCAAGGATGATTCGATTATTGTTTCAGCAGATGTGCAGCATAATCATTTTTTCCAACAGATTAAGAAGGATCATCTTGTTGTTTTGTCCTTCTTTGGCAATCGTTATCCAATTACGAATACAGAACAATTATTCTCTGATTTAAAAGATACTCCATTTTTTGTGGTAGATAGCTTAGATAAAATCGTGAAGATTGCAGAACAAGTGGGAGAAGTAGAAGAAGAGCAACTTCCTGCTTATTATGAGATTCCACCCTATGATACACAGTTGAATCTTGGGCATAGTCAGCGGAAAAAAGAGTTGATTATCTATGTCAATTTCGATACTTTACCAGAACATCATCTTCAATATGTCTTTACTTCCTTGTTTGATATGATGTTGCAACACGAGTGGATTGACTTATTGGTTGGGACGCAGAGTCAAGATTTTGGTCGAGAAGCTTCTATTCGACAGTTTCTTGAAGAATCTTTGTCATCAACAAAGTATGCAGAAAAATTGCTCCTTGTTGACAAGGATAAGGCTGCTAAGAGTGGTGATCCACGCTTAGAAGATGATGATAGCCTCAGAGAGCGAATTGATACTGTGGTGATTCATAGTGATACCGATTTGGCGAAGGCTCTGAAGTATGTTCGCGTCATCTTGGATTTGGGAAGCCCAGCAGATATCCGAACTCAAATTGCAGGTATCAGCGGAGGGATTCCTCAAGTGAATTTGTATAGTTCTTCCTATGTGAAGCATGGCGAAAATGGTTGGATCATGAATGATATTTCTAACCTGAGAGAGGCACTCTTGTATTACCTCACAGATTTGGAACACTGGAATCAGTCTTTGGTACATTCGGTTAAGAGGATTGAGCTGTATACAAGGGGAGAAATTGTCGAAATGTGGAAAAATACGATAAAGGAATTAAAGCTAAATGAACAGAATTAGTGTCCTACAGATTGCCAATGAGAATTGGCAGCATCAATATGAGATTCCTAGTAATATCGCATGGACATTTGTTAAACCAGAAGATATCATGTCTCTCTTGCCCGAAGATATCGGTATTTTAAAAAAGGATGGGAAGAAACCGAAGGCTGCTAAGCCCTATGATGTTGTATTGGTCGATACTGTTGAGCATTTTGAGTACATTACAGTATTGGACAGCTTAATTCAGGTTTATCGCTTGTTTTATCATGAACGCTGTCAGATCACTACAAAGACCTTGGAGAGATTCCTTTTACGGAAAAGGGCAATTCAGTCTACTTTTGAAGATCCAGCTCAGATGCTGTATCTATTTTCACGGGGCTTTTCTTCCAAGCAAAGTGGTACCAAGCTCAGTGTTAATCATCTAGCCGTCAATCCCTCCTTTTCAGGTCAGATTAACTATGAAGGAACTAACTATCTCCGTCTGTGTGGCCAATATGGTGAGGATTACCAAACTGTAGCAACCTATCAGTACAATATCTTTCTGAGCGCAGACGCCCCTTTGGATTTATGGCCAGAGTTCAGAAATTCTGAAGATTGCGCAATTCGTTATGTCATCAAGGGTTATCCAGTTGGCAATTCTCCCATGCAAGAATGGATTTATGATGAAGAATCTTTTGATAAGCCTCTCGTTTTGGATACCAGCGATTCTTATTACCTAAGCGTCAGTGTTCAAGTAAAGGGGCAAGGAATTGTGAAAATTGGACCATTCCACCATCGCCAGTCTCATTTGGGTTATGGGGACTTGTTGATTGGTGGAAATCGTGTTGTGGATAAAAATCGGGAGGAATTGATTTACTACTTCCATCCTGGTGATTTGAAGCCACCTCTCAATATTTATTTTTCTGGTTATCGTCCAGCTGAAGGATTTGAGGGATACTGGATGATGAACAATTTGGGAGCGCCTTTCTTGTTGATTGGAGATCCACGTTCTGAGGGTGGTGCTTTCTATCTCGGTTCAGAAGAGCTAGAGCAAAAGCTTGTTCAGGTCATTCATCACTGTTTAGATGAATTGGGCTTTACAAGAGACCAGTTGACCCTATCCGGACTATCAATGGGGACTTTTGGAGCCCTGTATTATGCTTCCAAGTTAGAGCCTCATGCAGTGATTGTCGGTAAGCCCTTAGTAAATTTAGGCGATATTGCAGAGAATGAATCCACGATTCGTCCTGGAGGTTTTCCTACTTCTTTAGATTTGGTGCTTCGTACAACAGGAGAATTATCAGAGGAAGGAATAGCTCAACTTAATGAGCACTTCTGGACATCGTTCAAGGAAGCTAATTTTTCAAGGACGAAATTTATTGTGTCTTATATGTATCATGATGACTACGATGGTACGGCCTACCCTGATATGCTAGAAGAGCTAGGGAAGCGAGCTTATCGCGTTAATATCATTAGTAAAGGATTGACTGGACGACACAATGATGATACGCAAGGAATTGTCGAATGGTTCTTTAATCAATATAAAACTTTATTAGTGAATAGTTTTGAAAGGAAGTTTGATTCGTGAGATACAAGGAAGAAATCTATTTTGCTTATTGGGATATGCAAAGTGTATCACAGTATCTATATGGATCGTCTGTGAAGCTGCTAGCAGATGGGCATGTTTTATATGAGAATCAGTTCATGCCGTCTGGTACAGTCATTCATGAATGGCATTCGCAAGCAAACTATCAGGCTTTACGAAATACGAGCCAGCTTCCTGAATTGAAGCGAGGAGAAAAATATATCTTTGGCAGCCATCTGGAGACTCTTCCTGAAAATTCGACCTACTTGAAGATTGAATTTATGAATGCGCGTGATGAGGAGATTTTTAATCAAATCATTAAGCAGGGTGAGACGATGAGTGTTCGCGTTCCGAACAATACCCATCATTATAAAATTCAATTAGTGAGTTCAGGTTGCCATCGTTTCTTGTTTGAAAGCATCTATATTGCCGAAGAAGGTGTGGCAGATTATACAGTCGATCGCTATTGGATTTCGAAATTGTTGCATAAGGACGTCAATCAAGAGACGATTTACGTTTGCTTTACGGAGCCTGATTTCAATCGGACGGGCTACATTCCAGAAATTGTTCGGGAGCATTTTCCAAATTTGTTGGTAGTCAATTCTTCTTATAAAGACGCTCTTTTGTATATGGAAAAAGAGTTTTTCGAAATCTTGCTTGGAACAATTGAAAAGCTGTCTCGAGAATATTCTTTTGAGAAGGTCGCTTTTGCTGGCTATGGGCCGATTTCAAATATCGCAGCCTTGCTTTACTCCCAGCAATTTGAAAATGCCTATGCTTTAGTGACTGATGATTTTATGTCAGAATTGGATTATCAGCATGTTCTTGTTCGCTATCAAAATAGGGTAAATTATCCTTTATTTAGAGATTTGCTACTGGAACGCTTCAATTCAGCTAGAGTAAAAGAGTATGCCCATCTGAAAAATAGGCCACGGGTACTAACCAAAATTGATTATTTGTTGGATCAGTCCTTTTTGCTTCAAAAAATAGACTTGGAGAAAACGGAAGAGTGGATGAGAAAGAATGAAGCCTAAAAAATTACATTTAGCTAATTCCTTTAAACTAAGGCGTTATAAAAAAATCTTAGAAAAGATTAATCAGCTTTCTGATAATTATGCAGCCATGTCAGATAAAGAATTGCAGGCTAAAACTCAATGGTTTAAAAGCCGTCTTGCTGAGGGAGAAAGGCTGCAGGAAATTTTACCAGAAGCCTATGCCACCATTCGTGAAGCGGCTAAGCGTGTCTTGGGGCTCTATCCTTACGATGTACAAATCTTAGGTGCCTTAGTCATGCAAGACAATCAGATTGCCGAGATGAGGACGGGAGAGGGCAAAACACTAACAGCAATTCTGCCCTTGTACTTAAATGCCTTAACTGGAAACAGTACCATCTTGGTTACGGCTAATGAGTATTTGGCGATACGCGATGCTAAACAAATGGCTCCTGTTTTTCATTACTTAGGGATGACAGTTGGGGTTGGTGTTTCAGAAAATCCAGCTAAAAAATTGAAGGTTGCACAAAAGCAGCGAATTTATCAAAGTGATATCGTGTATACAACACATAGTGCGCTGGGATTTGACTACCTTGAAGAAAATTTAGCGACCTCTCAAGCAAAGAAATTCTTGCCTAGGTTCTATTTCTGTTTAGTGGATGAGGTTGATGCAGCTCTCTTGGATAGTGCTCAGATGCCTCTGATTATATCAGGTTCTCCTCGGGTCCAGTCTAATCTGTTTCTTTCCTGCGATGAATTTGTTAAGACCTTGAAAGAAGAGGAAGATTTTAAGCTAGATTCGACTCGGACTTCAGTCTGGTTGACGAGAAAAGGTGTTAAGGAAGCAGAAGTATACTTCCGTGTACAAAATGCCTACGATCCAAATAACTACCAACTGATCCGCCAAATCAATTTGGCCTTAAGGGCCAATCATTTATTTGAAAAAGATCGTCAGTATACTGTAGAAAATGGCGAAGTCAAGTTGATGGATGAGGCAACAGGGCGAGTTTTAGAAGGGAATAAACTCCAATCTGGTTTGCACCAAGCCTTGGAAGCGAGAGAACGCGTAAAGATTTCCTTAGAAACACGCTCCATGGCCTCTATTACCTATCAAAATCTGTTCAAGATGTTTCCTAAATTGGCGGGGATGACGGGTACAGGGAAGGTCTGTGAAGATGAATTTCGTGAAGTGTATGACTTGGGAGTGGTCGTTGTACCAACTAGAAAACCCAATCAACGGATTGATTATCCAGATGAGATCTATCTAACTATCCCTCAAAAACTTTATGCTTCTTTGGATTATATTAAAAAACTACACAAAAAGGGGCAGCCAGTTTTGATTGCGACAGGATCGGTAAGAATGTCAGAAATTTACTCCATGCTCCTGCTGCAGGAAGGAATTGCTCATAACGTGCTAAATGCCTACAATGCAGCAAAAGAAGCAGAGATGATTGCACAGGCTGGCCGGCGTTCTGCGGTAACCGTCGCAACCTCTATGGCTGGTCGGGGAACGGACATTATCCTAGAAGAAGGCGTTGCTAAATTAGGCGGACTGGCGGTTATTGGAACAGAGAGAATGTCCAGCGAACGAGTGGATTTGCAGCTTCGTGGTCGTGCAGGCCGTCAAGGCGCACCTGGATTAAGTAAATTCTTTGTTTCACTTGAAGATGATATTATCACCAAGACTGGCAGTAAGTGGATCAATGATTTTTATCAGAAAGAAGTCGCTAAGCCAGAGGAAAAACAGAAGGTTCATCTAAAATCTGTTCGTATTAAATATGAGGTGACAGAAGCTCAGAGAAACAGCGATAATGCGGCAGCTGCTTCAAGACGATCAACGGAGCAGTATGACGAAAGTATCCGAATTCAACGGCAAATCATTTATAATAAGCGCAATGACATTATTGCTCATTCTGACTTTAAACTAGAATATTTTTTATCTGTTTTATCAGATGCTATGGACGCCCATATGAAGAAGCATCCATTTAGAGAGCAGGCCGATTTGTATCGATTTGTTTTGGATAACATTAGCTACTATTGTCAAGGCATTCCGAGAGATTTAGATGTGACAAACATTCGTCAAGTTAAGAAGTTCCTATCTAAGCTTTTCATTGAAGAATATCAGCGAAAACGCGATAGAATTGAGGATTCAGAACTGTTTGGGCAACTTCAACGCATCGCAGTGTTAAGAGCAGTGGATGATTGCTGGGTGGAGCAAGTTGACTATCTCCAACAATTTCAAACTTTAGTGGTTAGTCAAGGTTATGCACAAAAGAATCCTGTATATGAGTTTCATAAAGAGGCTTTTGAGTCATATAAGAGAATGAATGCAGACATGAATCTTAAAATTATAAAAAATATGGCGCTTAGTTATGTCAATGTTCAGCCTACAGGGAAATTAGAGGTTTTCTTTGGCTAAAGTTTTGACAGATTGTGCTATAGACTTTATAATAAGGATATAACTGCATTCGGGAGAAAATGTATATTTATGGGTAAAAATAATAAAGCAAAAGCAAAGGGGTTTAAGCGCGTTATATCGAAGTTTAAACGCTTGGTGACGGAGGATGATAATTATTATGATCCGGATGCAGCCATCTTAAAACCGATTAGCCGAAAACCCCAAGAGCAGAATCAGGTTGTGTTAGATGTTAATGAAGAATTAAAACCACAGACAGAACCAATTTCTATTATGGAAGACTTTGAGGATTTCCAAGCCAACAATAGTTTGGTAGTAGATGATCTGATAAAAAATGTCAGCCAAAGTTTATCAATGAGTGTTTCGACCTCAATGAGTTTGTCTGCTGAACATTTCGATAGTGACTCTGTTTCAACAAGCGAGAGTTCTCTTCAAGATTCGCTGTGGGAAAATGATTCATTAGAGACTTATTCTTTAGACTCTTCTCATATTATCGATCAGTCAGATTCAGAATCTGAGCTGGTTCTTGAAGATGAATCTCTATCCGCTTCTATCAGCGCCAGTGATAGTCTTTCCGAGTCTGAATACTGGAGTATTTTCGAAATGGAATCCCTCAGCATATCAGAGTCAGATTCACTTTATGAGAGTGAGTGGTTATCCGCTTCCATAAGCGCCAGTGATAGTCTTTCCGAGTCTGAATACTGGAGTATTTTCGAATCTGAGTCCCTCAGCATATCAGAGTCAGATTCACTTTATGAGAGTGAATGGCTATCCGCTTCTATCAGTGCAAGCGAGAGCCTTTCCGAGTCTGAGTACTGGAGTATCTTTGAATCTGAATCTCTCAGCATATCAGAGTCAGATTCACTCTATGAGAGTGAATGGGTATCCGCTTCTATCAGTGCAAGTGAGAGTCTTTCCGAGTCTGAGTACTGGAGTATCTTTGAATCTGAATCTCTCAGCATATCAG
>CAJPQE010000038.1:0-15033 GCA_905372795.1 Streptococcus cristatus
TATAAAAAATCCTACCTAAAAATTAGATAGGAAATAGATTGTTAGGCTTCTAATAAACTCAGAGCTTCTTTGTCTGCAATAATCACGACATCTTCATGGCCTTGAAGGGCGCTAGCTGGCACAGCTTCTGTTACCTCTCCTCGGACTGTTCCTGCAATGGCTTGAGCTTTAGAAACGCCATAGGCAAAGAGGATGATTGATTTTGCATCTAAGATATTCCGAATTCCCATTGAGATGGCTTGAGTCGGTACGTCCTCTATCTTTTCAAAGAAGCGAGCGTTCGCTTGGATAGTTGACTGCTCCAAATCGACAATATGGACAGTGCTATCAAAACTAGTTCCAGGCTCATTAAAGCCAATATGACCATTGGTACCAATTCCCAAAATCTGCAAGTCTACTGGATGGTCAGCCAAGACTTGATTGTAGCGTTTCACTTCTGCTTCCACATCTTCTGCTGCACCGTTTGGCAAAAAGCTTTCTTTGAAAGGCTTTTTATTAAATAGCTGCTCATTCATAAAGTAACGGTAAGACTGGGGATCATCTTCTGAAAGTCCCACATACTCATCCAAGTTTACACTGGTCAACTCTGACAAATCTAGGTCACTGGCAATGATTTGCTTGTAAAACTCAATCGGACTACTTCCTGTTGCCAACCCCAATGTTTTGGCCCCCTGAGCTAGCTTTTCTTTCAAGATTTCTAAAGCTACCTTTGCGCCTTCTACCTGATTCTCAACACGAATAACTTTCATTCTGTTCTCCTATTTTTCTTGATTGATTCCTTATTTTATTATATGGTATAGACCAATTTTTGTCAAGTAGATTCTACTTAATTTTTTCAAATTTTACTGAGAGACTTAGCGTCAAATCATGGTATAATAAAAGCATGCTATTACCAATGATTATAATTTTTTTACTCGGAATTGCCCTTTTTACCGCTGGGCTTTTCTTGAAAAAATATCTCGGTTGGCAACTAATTTTTTTATGCTTGGGAATTTTCTTTATCAGTATTCCCTTTTTACTTGCCGCCTACTATATTTGGATCATGAGAACTATTTAAGGAGATAGAATGAATACTGCTGATTTTGATTTTCACTTGCCGGAAGAACTGATTGCTCAGACCCCTCTGGAGAAGCGAGACTCTTCTCGCCTACTCATTATAGATCGGGAAACTGGCCAGTTTATTGACCAACATTTTGACAATATTATTGACCAACTTGAGCCAGGTGATGCCTTGGTTATGAATAATACCCGTGTCCTACCAGCCCGCCTTTATGGAACCAAACCTGAAACTGGCGGTCATGTAGAACTCCTACTCTTGAAAAATACCCAAGGAGACTTCTGGGAAGTCCTAGCTAAGCCTGCCAAACGACTCAGAGTCGGAACGCGTGTTTCTTTCGGTGATGGTCGTTTGACTGCTACTGTTACAGAAGAGCTAGAACACGGCGGACGGATCGTTCGCTTTGATTATCAGGGCATTTTCTTAGAAGTCCTAGAAAGTTTGGGTGAAATGCCCCTGCCGCCCTATATCCACGAGAAGCTAGAAGACCGTGAACGCTACCAGACAGTCTATGCTAAAGAAAACGGCTCCGCCGCTGCTCCAACTGCTGGCCTCCATTTCACAGAGGAATTGCTGGATAAAATTGCGGCAAAAGGCGTTAAACTTGTCTATCTGACGCTGCATGTCGGGCTCGGAACCTTCCGTCCTGTATCAGTTGACAACTTGGAAGAGCATGAGATGCATTCCGAATTTTATAGCTTGTCTGAAGAAGCAGCTGAGACCCTACGCCAAGTCAAGGCAAGCGGCCACCGCATCATTGCTGTCGGCACCACTTCTATCCGAACACTGGAAACAATCGGCAGCAAATTCGAAGGTCAAATCCAAGCGGACTCCGGCTGGACCAATATCTTTATCAAACCAGGCTATCAATGGAAGGTTGTCGATGCTTTTTCAACCAACTTCCACTTGCCGAAATCAACCCTTGTCATGCTGGTATCAGCTTTTGCTGGACGCCAACTGACACTGCAAGCCTATGAGCACGCTATTGCTGAGCGCTATCGCTTCTTTAGCTTTGGCGACGCTATGTTTATCAAATAATACAGGTGAATCTATGAATAAAATCGAAAGTAGGCATCGCCTCATTCGCTCCCTCATCATGGAAAAAAGAGTCCATACCCAGCAGGAACTCCAAGAACTATTGGAAGCAAATGGCGTCATTGTCACCCAGTCTACTCTATCTCGTGACATGAAAACCCTCAATCTAGTTAAAGTAACCGAAAACGACAGATCCTACTATGTCATTAACAGCATCGCCCCTTCTCGTTGGGAGAAAAGACTGCGCTTCTATATGGAAGATGCCCTCGTCATGCTCCGCCCCGTTCAGCATCAAGTCGTCATGAAAACCTTACCCGGACTAGCCCAATCTTTTGGTGCCATTTTAGACGCTCTGGAATTACCCCAGATTGTTGCTACAGTCTGCGGAGACGATGTCTGCCTGATCATCTGCGAAGATAATCAAGCTGCTATCGAATGCTTTGATAAACTCAAAGAATTTGCCCCCCCATTTTTCTTTAGTAAATGACAAAAGAGTTGGAAAATCCAACTCTTTTTTTGAGCCACAGTTTTTACTTGGAAAAATTGGCAACACTGTTATCTATCCTAGCAATTTTACTCTCCTGCCAAGCGGAAAATAGTCTCAGCATAGATATCCATCGCACGATAGAGATCTTCCAAAGACGCTCGTTCATTGGCCTGATGTTCCGTCTGCTCTACTCCTGGGAAAAGAGCGCCAAAGGCCACACAATTTGGCATCGTCCGAGCAAAGGTTGCCCCACCAGAGGACATAGCTGGACTAGTATCGCCAGTCTTTTCTTGATAGATAGCCATCAGGGTGCTGACCAGTTCGCTGTCCTTAGGTACATAAAGCGGAGCCAGATAGTCAAACTCTTCATAGTCCAGCTGGTAGCGCCCAGCAATATCTGCTAGTTTTGCCACTAACTGATCTTTATCCGCTAAGACAGGAATCCGAATATCAATACGGATTTCAGACCTTTCTGAGTTCAGTGTCAGACCTGCAATGTTAAAGGAGAGTCTGCCAGACGGTTCATCCGAAATGTCACCAAATAAACGGCCGCCAGTCGCATCTTCTCCCACCGCTTCTGCAATAAAAGCCAGAGCAGGATGAGGTTCTAAAGGCTGCAAAACTGTCGCCAGCCGAACAATAGCATTGATACCTTCGGCTGCATCCTTGGCATGCTTAGGTAGGCCCAGAACAGTGACTTGTTGGTCATTTTGCTCGTATTCAAAAGAAGCTGCCTGCAAACCTGCCACGACCGGCTCCAAAAGTTCTCCTTGGTAGCTTGCCTTACCAGGAACGACATTAAAGGCCTCTCCTGCTTCTAGCTCTAGCTGTTCCGAACCAGGACCATGCAGCTTGACCTGTAAGAGGCCTTTTTCAGCATAGGTCAGAGGAAAGGAAGAATCTGGTGCAAAACCAAGCGTCGCTGTTTCTTCTAGTTCATTGTACCGTCCCATGCAGCGCCAGAGGGTCTCCTCGTCCGTACCAAAGATAAAACGAACCCGCTTTTTAAATTTAACTCCGCTATCTAACAGAGCCTTGACTGCATAAAGAGCAGCCATAGATGGTCCCTTATCATCTTGGACACCACGTCCGAATATCCATCCGTCTTTGATAGTTGCCTCAAATGGCGGTGTCCGCCAATCCGCTTCATCACCTGATGGAACAACATCCAAATGACAGAGAACGGCCAGGAGCTCTGCTCCCTGACCGATTTCTGCATATCCGTAATAACCTTTAGGGTCAAGATAGGTAGTGAAACCTAAACTTCGACAAATCTCTAAAGTTTTTTCTAGGACATCTTGAATTGCTTGTCCAAAAGGTGTTCCATTTTCTCCCTCGTTAAGTACCGAAGGGTAGGAAATCAAAGTCTTTAATGATGTAAGAAATTCATCTTTAACCTGATTTGTGATATATGTTTTCATGGAATCACCTCACTCACTCTTTATAGGAATGGAATGAATGTTCCAAGAAGAAGGAGAGCAATGGTCACTACAATGATAGCAACTACAAGTTTGCCCATGAATTTCCACCAAGTACCAATGTTGATACGTCCAAGTGCAAGAGCTCCCATCACAATACCAGATGTTGGTGCAATCAAGTTCAAGACACCTGAAGCAGATTGGTAAGCAGTGATGATCAAGCTAGGACGCACATTCACAAATTCTCCGAGCGGAGCCATGATACCCATAGTCGCGCTGGCAAGACCAGATGAAGATGGGATCAAGAATGACATAGGCAGATAGAAGATATAAGTCAAAACGATAAAGACTTGTGAAGACAGACCGCTCAGGCCTTCTTTACCCCAGTTGAGGATAGTATCAGTAATCATACCATCGTTCATGATAACTTGGATACCACGGGCAATCGCTACGATCAAGGCTACACTGAGCAAATCAGCAGCACCATTCATGAAGGCAGAGATAATCTTGTCTTCTTTAAGACCATAAACAACACCGATAAGGATACCCATAAAGGCGAAGAGCATTGCGCCTTCTGGGAAGTACCAAGTACCCAAAGCAGCTGTAGATGAGCCAACAATCTTACCGATAACTGGAAGACCAGTCAACCAAGTATTTAAGTCTCCAAAGAGAGTAATACCTAAGTCACTCCATGGAATGAAACTCAAGACCATCAAGACGAAAGTAAGAACAAAGAGTACGAAGACATGTTTTTGTTTCTTAGTAAGAGTTGAATTAACGTTTTCTTCGTCTTCACCAACATTGAAGAATTTCATATCTTCATCACGTGTTGCATAAGTAAGAGACTTAGTTGGATCTTTTTGGATCTTGTCAGCATACTTGTAAACGAACCAAGTGCTAAGACCAGTTAAAGCAAACCAGAAAATCAAACGAAGGATAATCCCTTCACCAAGACCTACACCTGCAGTTGATGAAGCAATACCTGTCGCAAATGGGTTCAAGGTAGATGCCAAACATCCAATTTGTGAACCGAGCAAGATAATGGCAACCCCAGTCAAGCTATCAAATCCAACAGCCATCATAACTGGCACAAGAAGAGGATAGAAGGCCATAGTTTCTTCACCCATACCATAAGTTGTACCACCGAGGGCGAACAAAGGCATGAGAACCAAAATCAACATTTTTTCGCGGCCCTTGTACTTCTTCACAATAGAAGCAATACCAGTGTCTAGCATACCAGTTTCATTGACAACACCAAGAAAACCACCAACCATGAGGATGAAGAAGGCTACATCAATCGCTGCACTTGTTTCTTTAATCAGCGAACCTTCCTCTGGATGAGTACCTAGCATAGCCCGAATCGGTGCCATGAGAACATCCCAAATCCCTTGCGGATTTTGAGGTTGAGCTTTGTAAACACCATCCACAAAGGCACCTGCAGGGATGATCCAAGTCAACACTGCCATAATAGCAATGATTATCAACAAGACGGTATAAGATGAAGGCATCTTAAACCCTTTTTTAGCTTTTTCACTCATTTGTTTTTCCTCCTAATGTCTAACAAAGTGCAAAAAACCAACCACTTTCTTAAATAAATATTTAAGAAAAACGCTTTCTATTTATATTTATTTTACCACATTAAGGTCTAAAAAACTAGTATTTTTTGAAAATATCGCACTTATTTTCAAGAAATATTCCTAACTTGATATAAAGACGTTAGAAATACCATATATTTTACTAGTAAAATAGCTTATTCTTTTTCAATAATTGTTCCGCTTTCAGATTCGATCAAAGCGCCAAGATTTTCAAGGGAAGTAATAACTGCTTTTCCTTCTGGACGACCGTTGACAAAAGCGATAGCTGCTTCTACTTTTGGAAGCATGCTGCCTGGGGCAAATTGGTCTTGTTTGATATATTCTTCCAGCTGAGCAACATTCACATGTTCCAACTTTTCTTGGTCTGGTTTATTGTAGTTGACAAAGACGTAATCTACACCAGTCAAGACGATGAAAAGGTCAGCTTCGACTAATTCTGCCAAGCGTTGAGAAGCAAAGTCTTTATCAATAACAGCTTCAACACCAGCCAAATGACCGTTGTCTTCCTTGATGACTGGAATTCCGCCACCACCAGCAGCAACGACCACTTGACCAGCATTCAAGAGGGTACGAATTGTTTCGATTTCCTTGATATCAACAGGTTTTGGTGAAGCAACAACCTTGCGCCAACCGCGGCCAGCATCCTCTTTGAAAGTCGCTCCGCTCTTTTCAGCTTCTGCTTTTGCTTCTTCTTCTGAATAAAAAGGACCAATTGGTTTGCTCAAGTTAACAAAAGCTGGGTCATTTTTATCGACAACAACTTGTGTCACAACTGAAGCAACATCTTTCTCGATGCCTTCATCCAAAAGAGCATTTTGCAAGGCATTTTGCAGCCAGAAACCGATGCTACCTTCTGTCATAGCAACAAGTGAATCGAGTGGGAAAGCAGGGTTCTTTTCAGAATCAGCCGCCAAGTGTTGGAGCAAAAGATTTCCAACTTGAGGACCATTACCGTGAGTGATAATCAAATCATCCCCATTTTTAATCAGTTTTACAAGGTGCTTAGCTGTTTCCACCAAAGCTTCCTGTTGAGCTTTTGCTGATGGATCAGAAGAAAGAATCGCATTTCCTCCCAAAGCTACTACAATTTTACGATTTGCCATAAATTCTCCTTTATCACATTCAATTGAATGCCTTTAGATTTCGGTTTAATATTTTTTCAAATTTTTATAAGAAATAACAGATTTCCATCATATAAAAGAGGACTGGACTAAAGCTATTAGTCGCAGCCCTCATAGCTGTTGGTATTACGGTTTATAAATTATACTTTTGGAATGTAAAGGTTGCCGAGTGTAGCAGCCATAACAGCTTTGATTGTGTGCATACGGTTTTCTGCTTGATCAAAGTGGCGAGCATATTTGCTGCGGAAGACTTCGTCTGTTACTTCCATTTCTTCTACGCCAAATTTTTCAGCGACATCTTTACCGTAAACAGTATTTGTATCGTGGAATGCTGGCAAGCAGTGCAAGAAGATCAAATCTTCATTGTCAGCTTTCTTCACCAATTCCATGTTAACTTGGTAAGGTTTCAAAAGTGCAACGCGTTCTGCGAATTTGTCTTCTTCACCCATAGATACCCAAACGTCTGTGTAAAGTACATCTGCACCTTTAACAGCTTCGTCTGCATCTTCAGTGATGAGGATGTGTGCGCCGCTTTCTTTCGCAAAGCCTTCTGCCAATTCAACAATTTCTTTTTCTGGGAAGAGTTCTTTTGGAGAGAAGATGTGAACGTTAACGCCAAGGATAGCTCCTGTTACCAGCAAGCTGTTAGCAACGTTGTTACGTCCATCACCACAGTAAACCAATGTCAAGCCTTCCAAACGACCAAAGTTTTCTTGGACTGTCAAATAGTCAGCAAGCATTTGAGTTGGGTGCCATTCGTCAGTCAAACCATTCCATACTGGAACACCTGAGAATTCTGCCAATTCTTCTACCATGCGTTGGCTGAAGCCGCGGAATTCAATCCCGTCAAACATACGTCCCAATACTTTAGCAGTATCTTCTGTAGATTCTTTCTTACCAAGCTGAATATCATTAGCGCCAAGGTATTCTGGATGTGCACCAAGGTCGATAGCTGCTGTAGTAAAGGCTGCACGCGTACGAGTAGATGTTTTTTCAAACAAGAGAGCGATATTCTTACCAGCAAGATAGTGGTGCTGAATATTGCGTTTCTTCAAGTCTTTCAAATGAGCTGAAAGTCCGATAAGGTATTCTAATTCTGCACGAGTAAAGTCTTTTTCTGCAAGGAAGCTACGTCCTTGGAATACTGAATGTGTCATTCTGTTATTTCCTCTTTCTAGTTATTAAATTTCTATTGATAGATTGTCGAACACGAATTAAACTTCTTCACGTTCAAATGGCATAGACATACAACGAGGTCCACCACGGCCCCGAACCAATTCACTTCCGCGAATCTTAATCAAGCGAAGCCCGTATTCTTCCAAAATCTTGTTGGTTACGGTATTGCGGTCATACACCACTACCACACCAGGAGCGATAGTCAAGGTGTTAGAACCGTCATTCCATTGTTCACGTCCAGCTGCTACGATATTGCCGCCACCGCAACGAATCAAATGAACTTTTTCTACGCCAAGGTTTTGAGCCAGAAGTTCAGCCAAGTCACCTTTTTCTTCAACGATCTTCAGTTTTTCGTTTTCATAAGTAACGGAGTAAACGCGAAGGTCGCCTTCGATTTCTGGGTGAATGGTGAACTTGTCATAGTCAACCATAGTGAAGACAGTATCCAAGTGCATGAATTTACGGTTGTTAGCAAATTCAAAGGCCAATACTTTCTTGAAGCCAACATTCTTCTTGAAGATATTCACCAAAAGTTTTTCGATAGATGCTGCATCTGTACGTTGAGAAATACCAACTGCCAGTACATCTTTAGAAAGAACTAGCTCATCGCCACCTTCGATACGAGTATCTTCTTCACGGTTGTAAACCAATTCCACTTTTCCAGCGTATTCTGGGTGATATTTGAAGATGTATTTACCGTAAAGTGTTTCACGGTTACGAGTATCTGCAAACATGTGGTTGAGCGATACGGCATTACCAATGGTAGCAAATGGATCGCGTGTGAAGTAAAGGTTTGGCATTGGATCAATCGCAAATGGATAATCTGATTCTACCAAGTCAGTCAGACCCTTCGCTTCATCAGGAATTTCTGGCAATTCAGCTTTTTGAACCCCTGCCATTGTTTTTTCAACCAATTCTTGGTTGTCCTTGATACCATGCAGCAATTCACGAATAGCTTTCTTCGTTTCACGTCCACGAATATTTGCTTCTTCCAAATATTCTTCGATAAACTGTTCACGAATTTCTGGAGAAATCAAGGATTCAGCAGCCAATTTTTCGAGATAAAGAACTTCAATTCCTTCATCACGAAGAGCTTGAGCGAATGCATCGTGTTCTTTTTGAGCATCTTCCAAGAAAGGAATGTCATCAAAAAGAAGACGTTCTAGGTAGTCCGGTAGCAAGTTTTCCAGCTCTTTGCCCGGACGGTGCAACATAACTTTTTTCAGTTTTCCAATTTCTGAGAAAACATGAATTGGATGTGTAGACATCTATTGTCCTCCTTTTCGTTGAGGTTTGGTTTCCCAATCCCTTTTATGCTATTATTCTATCATGGATTGGAAAGGCTTACACCTAAAATCTTACATTACAAATGCCAAATTCTTTGCATTTTTTATAAAACATTATAATATTTATTTATTTTAAAGCGTTTTCTTTGCATATTTTGGTTGTTCTATTATTTTTAGGAATATATATTTTTTTGTAAAAAATATATGTTCAATTAATATTAGAATATGATCAGAAAAAGCTTTTAAATGTGTAAAAATGTTTGAAAAAAGCCAATCAAATGATTGATTAGCTTCCTTCAAAATATCTCATAAAGTAATCCTTATTCTTAAATGTCAATTTTTTATGCTCGTAGTCAATCACTCCTTCTTCTCTTAGTTTTTTTAGAACTTGATTGACTGTTTCACGTGTGGTGGCTCCTAACTTGGCCAACTCTTTCATACTCATTGGAAATGGAAGTGTATCCTGCTCTTTGCACAGATCCATGCATAAAATAGATAAAGACTGGATCACGCGATCCGTAGCACTGGCTGAGACGACATTCCGTAAGCGCAATTCCTGAAATTCTAAAATCTGTGATAAACGCTTGGTGATAAACAACAGCTGATCGATATTCTTTTTTGAATAGTCTTCAAACAAGTCCATAGGAATGCTGAAGTACTCGACATTGGTGACCGCGCTAGCTGTATAATGATAACGCTCATCGAAAAACATACCTCCATATGGAAACACACTATTCATTTTAATATAATCCATATAAGAAAAAGTATCAGTTGAATCATACTGTTCGATACGAACATAACCTCGATGCAGGAGGAAAAGACGATCCCTACGGTCCCCTGAAAAGAAGATAATCTGTCCCTTGGGAATCTTGCGAAATTGAATCTCAATAGCAATTTTATCAAAAATTTCCACAGGAAAATGTGCAAATGCTGGATGCTGTCTAATAATCTGATAATGTTCCTTATTGATCATAATAACCCTTCTTACTTGCTATTAGTATTATAGCATAAATCCGCTTCCAAAAACAGAAATTATCAGACCATTTTATTTTAGTAGAAAGAATAATATGAAAGTAAATCAGTAGCAATTGAGCTTAACTAACTTGCTTCAAGAATTCGTTTTAAAAGTTCCATCAGACCGTTTAAATACTCCTGCTAAGTACATTAAGAATCCTTTTCTAACAAAAAGAGAGGCTAGGAATCTTTTGTCCTAACCTTTCCTTACTATCCAAACTCGTTTAGGTTCTTATCTACTTTGCTTGAGCTTGATTAAGCATTTTTTCCCTTAGTATCAAAAATGTTCACCAATAGAAACTTCTTAGTCAGAAATACCAGAGCAAGAAATTCTACCAAAATAATCACTTCAACCAGAATCGGCTGAGTCAGCCAACCAACTTGAACCAGAGCAGGAGCCAAATCAATCAAAGCATGAAAGCCCAGAGCCGCAAGAAAATAGCTCATTTTTTTATCTTTGACAGCCACCCAAACCCAGAAAGTCAAGAATACTTGGATTGCAAGTGCTAAAATCCGCTCGAAAGCCAGTAAGTAAATTTGACCTGCCTGTAGTTTTTGCACATAAGAAATCGTCGCTTGGGGTAATTGCGCTAGCAAGGGGCTGTCCCCTTGGCTGACTAGATGAGCGAGGACAAACAGACTCAAGAGACCTGAAATACCGATGAAAAGAGCTTCGATCCCGCCGTGTCCTAAACCATAGGCCAGACTATCACCGATAGTCAGTGGACGCTTCTTTTGTAAATATCGAAAAATCACATAGCGAGCTGTCTCCTCAAAGATAGCCGCTGTTGCAATGCCATACAAAACATAGAGCAAGGGAGCATTTTTCATTAGAGCAATCGTTCCATCAGCCTGAGGCTGTAGAACCAATCGATGTAGGAGATTTTCGAAAATCTGACTAGACAGATAAAATCCAACCCCTCCCAAGAGGAAAACAAGCAGGGAAATCTGCTTGGTCTTTTTAAAATAAATTACCGGAATGACTACAGCGGCTAAAATCAGCACCATAGCAATCAAAATATGCGTTTGAAGCATGAAATCGTCTCCTCAACTATTAAAAGTTTTACTAGAATTATACCTTTTTCCTCCCAGATGTCAATCCTCTAAAAAAGCTGGTCAGAAAACTCACATTCAGAACAAAATGCGAGGATCGACTCGCATTCTACAACTATTTTCTATAAAACAGCCTCATTCAGCAGGTTCGTTGCAGAACCTAGTTATTGGGCCGATTTTAATTCATGTTGACCCGGTGCCACTCATTGATGATATAGGCAATCTGACCGACCTGATCAATACCAACTCCACTAATCTCCTCACTGGCTTCTGTGCTGCCACCTAGATAGGCTGTATAAAGTGCCACAATATAAGGCTTCTCCTCCATGACAATAGCATCAACATTAAGTGCTTCTCTAACATAACCAGGCTTTTGATAGATGGTCAAATCATAAAGATAACGTTTGTAATATTCACCGGGGAAGGAAACACCGATAAAATAAAGAATGTCCTTGTATTTTTCTTGATTATTCCACAGATACTCCAGAACTTGAATATAGTACTCCGTTGTTGTTTTGTTTTCTCTGCTGATCGTCTTGACTTTAGCTTTTGACCGGCCATACCTTCCAAACATGCTGTAGGCCTTATCCATACCACCTAATCGCTCTGCTAGCGCATAAGCGGGCGTATTTTCAGAGTAGACTAGGGAATACTCCTGCATATCAGGAATAGACATGGCGCCATTGAAGGCCGCTACATAGTTATCGTGCTCTCCCTTGTATTCATAGCTGGTATTGGTAATATCAAACCGCTCTTCCAGCGATAATTTTCCTGCTGCTACCTCATCAACAACCAACATATTCAGGGGGAGTTTATAGGTAGATCCTGCTGTCATAGGCTGGGTATCATTCATAGCATAAGTTTGCCCACTCGTTAAATCTTTATAAGAAAAAGCAATCTGAGAAGAGTCAATTCCCATATCATGCATGTAAGCCTGAACAATTTGTGGCAAGGTCATATTCGCATAATCGTAAGATAAACCCAAAGCTTCCATGGTCGGAAAATCCTGCTCTATCACCTCTTGCTTCTCTTCCATTGTCTTGCTAGCACGCGCAGTCGCCTCAGATTTTGTTTCTTCTCCTTCTGTAGACTGTGAAGAAGCGATTGATTGACCTGCTTCTGCTATTTTTTTATCAGCTCGCTGTGGTTCCACTAAAAGACCCAAATAACAAATAAATAAGAAAACACCACCGAACCAACAAGCCAGTTTCTTTATGTCATTTTTAATCAAAGTTTTTCTCCTAATATTTTAGTATTATAAAAGATTCTCATTAAAATAACAAGTAGAAAGGTCAATTTAAGGGCATTTAAAAACGAATCATTGCGATCCGTTTTATAATTCTATTATTTAGCTGCTGCATAGAGCTCATCCACTTTATTCCAGTTGATCACTGAGAAGAAAGCCTTGATGTAGTCAGGACGCACGTTGCGGTATTTCACGTAGTAAGCATGTTCCCAAACGTCCAAGCCGAGGATTGGTGTCTTCCCTTCTGAGATTGGTGTATCTTGGTTTGCTGTTGAAGTTACTTCAAGTTTCCCTTCTTTGTTGACAACCAACCATGCCCAACCAGAACCGAAACGAGTTGTTGCTGCTGCAGTGAAGGCTGCTTGAAATTCTTCAAATGAACCAAATATCGCATCGATCGCTGCTGCAAGTTCTGCTGAAGGAGCTGTCTTCTCAGGAGTCATCAATTCCCAGAAAAGAGCGTGGTTTAAATGTCCACCACCGTTGTTGATCACTGCCTGACGAATATCAGCTGGGATAGACTCAACATCTGCCAACAGTTTTTCTAAATCTTCACCAATTTCAGGGTGTTTTTCAAGCGCCGCATTTACGTTATTCACGTAAGTTTGATGGTGCTTGTCATGGTGAAGGTGCATTGTTTCCTCATCGATGTAAGGTTCCAAAGCGTCGTATGCATAAGGTAGATCTGGTAAAATAATTGCCATTTACTTGTCCTCATTTTCTTTATTATTATACAAATCATAACGTAAAAACGCACATTTTTCAACTATTTTGCTTATAAATTTTGCTAAGCTTTTAGAAGTTTTCTGTTGCGATCTTCAGCAAGGCAAGGTCAAAAAGGTAGTCCTTATCATAAAGACCAGACTTGATTTGATAGTCCGCTTCAATCAAACAGGTCAGGGTTCTTTTAAGAAAGCTGAGGCTAAGCCCACGCACATCCTTGAGTGCAAACTTGACTTGGAAGGGATTCATCTTGCGTCCAAGATAGTCTGATAAGTCCGACACGATTTGGCTCTCAGATCGGCCATTATCCGCTAAAATCTTAACCTGAGTAAACATTCGAAACTGGCCTAACATGATGGCAATCAGCTTGATTTCATCTTCACCCTGCAAGGTCAGATCGCGCACCAAACTCCGTGCGGCATCAATTTGTTTCTGTAAAATCAGCTGGGTCAAATCAAAAATATTGTCCTGCAAGGTTTTGGGAATGGCCTCAGCGATGTCTTCCAGACTGACTTGCCCCGACTCTTTATAAGACTTGAGAAAAGCCAAGTTTTTACTGATTTCGCTGAAATGAAATCCTGATTTGATCAGCAAGTGGTCAAAAGCCTTCGGAGCGAAGTCCAGACCTACAAGCTGGGCTTGTTTGGTAAAATACTGACGTAAGTCTGCTTCCTTAATCTCAGCTGCTTCAAAGATCTGTCCGTCGCGCTTGAGTATCTTGACTAATCTGCGTTTGCTGTCCAGCTTACCTTCTGCAAAAATGACCAATTTGGTCGTGCTACTAGGATCTTCCAAATACTGCTCAAAGGACTTGAGCTCTTCATCCGATAAATAGCGCTTTTTTGCTGTCGTTAGATCCGCAAAATGATCTAAAATAATAATCTTTTCATCCGCAAAAAAGGGCAGGCTGACTAAATCCAGTTCCACATCTGCATAAGACGTTTCTTTCATGTCAAACAACGTGACATTTAAATCCGCTGGATCGTAGTGAATCTGCTTCAGAAACTCGTCTTTTAACAGCTCAAATTGCCCTAAGTCATCTCCCGTCAAAATCGTTAAAGGTGGAAGGTTTTCGGGAGTGATTTTCTTAATTTTTTCAATTGGTAACATAGTGGCACTCCCTTCTATTTTCTTGATTCTTAGTCATGTATAAATTGTAACAAAAAACAGCAGGAAAGTCTGCTGTTTTTTATCATTCTAACTAGAATATCAGAGACTAAAAGAATTGTCCCAACTGCATGATGATTGTGACCAAGAGGGTGATAAGAAAAAGAATGCCACCTAGAACTGCAATCATACTAAACTCTTGCTTCTATCTTTTCAACGGTTTTCTACGATTATCTAGTTGCTCGTTGATATGTTCCTGCAGAATTCCCTTTTTCTTCTCTGGCATGATTGTCCTGAACAGCGATGCGAATATTGCAATGAGGCATTTTCATAGCTACTTTCATATTACCAGGTAAGGCTTCTCCGATTGGCTCTTGCCAGAAAAGAACATCCTCTGCATGAGCATTTTTAGGACGAAGAGCGTAGGCCACCAAGAAGGGGGTTGCTAGAGAATTACAAATAATGCGATCTGTATCATATCTACGATATTGAAGATAAAAGACGACAAATTCTTGTTTGGATTTAAAAATATGACGCTTTCCCTCCAGTGTCAGGATAATATCTCCAGTCAGATGATTTTCCATAATCACCACGACATTGTTCTGGTCAAAATAACGAGTATGGGTCGGACGTTGTGTATGATCGTAGGTTATTTGTGCAAAAAGCCGTCCTTTGCGATTGTAGATATCTGCTGCTCGAACCTGCCCCTCTGTAT
>CAJPQE010000039.1:0-14793 GCA_905372795.1 Streptococcus cristatus
TCATCAGCTTTTACAGCCCTACTCAACTGTGCGGAGGTGGGACGACGAAATCGAACTCTAACGAATTACCGATTTCTGTCCCACTCTCTTGTCTTCATTTGCTTATAAACTTGACCAAACGCTTTCCAAGATATTGGTTTGCTCGCGACCTGGTCCAACTGAGAAGGTCGAAATGCGGACTCCAACCAGTTCGCTGACACGGCGAACATAATTGCGGGCATTTTCTGGAAGATCCTCTAGACTGCGGACACCTGTGATGTCTTCTGACCAGCCTGGCAATTCTTCGTAGATTGGCTTGCAGCGCTTGAGCTGCTCCAAACTTGCTGGATAATGGTCGATTCGCTCCCCGTCCAAATCGTAGGCTACACAGATTTTGACTGTATCTAGACCACTCAAGACGTCAATAGAATTGAGGGAAAGGTTGGTAATTCCTGATACGCGGCGGCTGTGGCGCATCACAACGGAGTCAAACCAGCCCACACGACGCGGACGGCCAGTCGTTGTACCGTATTCATGGCCCACTTCGCGGATACGTTCGCCCACTTCATCAAACAATTCAGTTGGGAATGGTCCATCACCGACACGGCTCGTATAGGCCTTGCAGACACCAACTACCTTGTCAATCTTGCTTGGACCAACACCTGAACCAATCGTCACTCCACCAGCAACTGGATTAGACGAGGTTACAAATGGATAGGTCCCTTGGTCAATATCCAGCATAACGCCTTGTGCCCCTTCAAAGAGGACACGCTTGCCTTGATCCAGCGCATCATTGAGAATGACTGATGTGTCGGTCACATACTGCTTGATTTGCTGACCGTATTCATAGTATTCTTCAAAAATATCGTCAACGCTCATCGCTTGGCTATCGTACAATTTCTCAAAGAGGCGGTTTTTCTCAGCAAGATTCCGCTCCAAGCGCTCTCTGAAAATGTCTTTATCCAAGAGGTCAGCGATACGGATACCAACACGCGCAGCCTTGTCCATGTAGGCAGGACCGATTCCCTTGATCGTGGTACCAATCTTATTGTCGCCTTTAGCTTCCTCTTGCAGGCGATCCAGCTCGATATGGTAAGGCAGGATGACATGGGCACGGTCTGAAATGCGTAAATTATCTGTGGTAACACCTTCTTGGTGCAGATAAGCCAACTCCTTGACCAGAGATTTAGGATTGACCACCATCCCATTTCCGATCACTGAGATCTTTTCTGGGAAGAAAATTCCTGACGGAATCAAGTGCAATTTATATTTTTTCCCGTCAATCACAATCGTATGTCCAGCATTGTCACCGCCTTGGTAGCGGGCAATCACTTCAGCATTGGCCGAAAGGAAATCCGTAATTTTCCCTTTTCCTTCATCTCCCCATTGGGTTCCTACAACAACAACTGATGTCATAATTTCGTCTGAGCTACGAGAGCTCTTCCTTTCTTAATCTACAAGGCAGGAGTTTCACCTGCAAACGTATCTTACACTTTATTATAAGAAAATTTTGAATTTTTTTCAAGATCAGGTGTCTTTTAAATTTGGATTTTCACTTTTGAAAGCGAATAATTCTTTTTGGATTTTTCTATTTTCACGAAATATATCCAACAAATGGCGATAAAAGTTCGGGAATTCATTAAAAACGTAGTGAATAGTTGTTTTCTGGCCTTTTTTATAATAGACTGAAAGTACTATACTAAGGACGGAAAAACATGATGACTATTGATCGTTTACTTGAAAAGCTAGACCCTGCAAGCCCGATCTTACAGGCGACTTTTGGACTGGAGAGAGAATCCCTGCGCGTGACAGAGGCAGGTACACTGGCTTCAACTCCCCACCCCAGCTCTCTGGGTTCTCGGAGTTTTCATCCCTATATCCAGACAGATTTTAGCGAGCAACAGCTCGAATTGATTACGCCCATTTCCTCTTCAACTCAGGAGGCTCGTCGCCTGCTGGGTGCCATCACCGATGTAGCTGGACGCTCCATTCCCCAAGATGAACTCATGTGGCCCTTGTCAATGCCTCCCCAACTCCGAGAAGACGAGATTGAGATTGCCCACCTCGAAAATGCCTACGAACTCCATTATCGTCAAGGTTTAGCAGAAAAATACGGCAAACGGCTCCAGACCATTTCCGGCATTCATTACAATATCGAGTTAGGAAAAGATTTGATGACGGCTCTCTTTGAGGCTAGCGACTTTTCTTCCTTCAAGGATTTCAAAAATGCCCTCTATCTCAAATTAGCTCGCAATTTCCTCCGTTTCCGCTGGTTCTTGACCTATCTTTATGGTGCGGCTCCACTGGCAGAAGCTGGCTTTTACGATGAGCCAGTTGAGGCTCCTGTCCGCTCACTCCGCAATAGCCATCACGGCTACGTCAATGAGGAGCATGTCCATGTGTCATTTCGCTCGCTGGAAAGCTATGTCTCGGACATCGAGGCCTATGTCAAGTCTGGCGACCTAAGTGCGGAAAAGGAATTTTACTCACCCGTGCGCTTTCGCGGTCAAAAACGAAATCGAGATTACCTAGAACAAGGCATTACTTACTTGGAACTGCGCTGTTTCGACCTCAATCCTTTTGACGTTCTGGGCATCAGTCAAGAAACCTTAGACACAGTCCATCTCTTTCTCTTGGCCCTGCTGTGGCTGGATGATGTGACAGATAGTGATGCACAGCTACAAGCGGCTCATGCTCTCAACGATGCCGTTGCTCTGTCTCACCCCTTGACGCCTCTACCTGCAGAGGCCGACAGCTCTGCTATTCTCCAAGCTATGGAAAATGTGATTCAGCATTTCAATCTCCCTGAGGCCTACCGTCAATTGCTAGCACAAGTCAGAGCTACGCTGGCTGAACCCAAACTGACTCTGGCAGGGCAATTATTGCCTCATATTGAAAAGAATTCCCTATCAGCTTTTGGACTGGCAAAAGCACGGAAATATCGAGATTATGCCTGGACCGCACCCTACGCCCTCAAGGGGTATGAAAGTATGGAACTTTCCACTCAAATGCTGATATTTGACGCTCTCCAGAAAGGCCTCCATCTCGAGATCTTAGATGAAAATGACCAATTTCTCAAACTCTGGCATGGTCACCATGTGGAGTATGTCAAGAACGGCAATATGACCTCTAAGGATAACTATGTCATCCCTCTGGCTATGGCCAATAAAACCGTCACCAAAAAGATTTTGGCTGCAGCTGATTTTCCCGTTCCGGCTGGAGCAGAATTTTCTTCTCTCGAAGAGGGTCTGGCCTACTATCCTTTGATTAAAAACCGACAAATTGTCGTCAAACCCAAGTCAACTAACTTCGGACTGGGCATCTCTATCTTCCAAGAACCAGCTAGTCTGGAAGCTTATCGCAAGGCTTTGGAGATTGCTTTTTCAGAAGACGCCGCCGTCTTGGTGGAGGAATTTATCGCTGGAACGGAATACCGCTTTTTTGTCTTAGACGGTCAATGCGAGGCGGTTCTCTTGCGCGTGGCGGCCAATGTTGTTGGAGACGGCCAGCATACCGTGAGAGAATTGGTTGCCATCAAAAACGACAATCCCCTGCGGGGTCGAGATCATCGGTCGCCGCTTGAAATCATTAAACTGGGAGACATTGAGTTGCTCATGCTGAACCAGCAAGGTTATGAACCAGATGATATCCTGCCTGCTGGAGTCAAGGTTGACTTGCGGCGCAATTCCAATATTTCTACTGGCGGCGACTCAATTGATGTCACAGATAGCATGCACCCATCTTATAAGGAACTTGCTGCTGACATGGCAAAAGCTATGGGAGCTTGGGCCTGTGGCGTTGACCTAATTATCCCTGACAGCTCTGCTATTGCCACCAAGAAAAATCCCAACTGTACCTGCATCGAGCTCAATTTCAACCCCTCTATGTATATGCACACCTATTGTGCTGAGGGGCCCGGACAAAGCATCACGCCGAAAATACTAGCCAAACTTTTCCCAGAAATGGACTAAGCAATAAGAATCGCAAGGAATACCCTGCGATTTTTGCTTGTCTACTTACAATAATTTTGCTTTCCAAACAAGGCATCCTTTCGGAAAAGGAAGCAAAGCTCTTTCTTGATGAAGCAAGCATTCTCAATAAATCTAAAAACATATCTGAATATATAAAATCATTGCACTCTTTATCCTTCAAAAATCAGCTTTTATGTTAAAATAGAAATATCACATTGAGAAGAAAGAGAAAAGTCCATGTCGAGAAGAAGGAATAATTCGAAGCAGCAATCGGAATGGTTTGGCTGGATTTGGATACTTGCAATTATATTTGGTTCTGGAGTGGTAGCCAGCTATCTGATCCCCATTGCTATTTTGGGAGGTATTGGCTACGGAATCTATCGCTACCAAAAGCAGAAAAGAGTTCGTATTGAAGCTAAACAAGCCAGCATTGGCCGTATTGAAGATTTAAAAGCAGAGATTGGGCAGGCTGACCGCCGTATTAAAGAATTAGAAAGCTACCAAGAATACGGCAAGAAGGAAGATTACCAAGATTTGGCCCTGCAAATTCTTCCCCAACTCACCTATATCAAAAACGTTGCTAAGGAATTGCGAGATGAAATTCCTGCATCTGTCTACCAGCGCATTCAGACTAAAATTACTACTGTAACCGAAGAAATTGATAAACAACTGCAAAAAATTGAACGAGAGAAAAGGCAAAAGGAAGCGCAGCCAAAGAAAACTAGCCTAGAAGAGCTAGCTCCAGAATTGGTCGCTACGGTTCGCAATATTCAGATTGACCATGAGGCTATTCTGCAAAAAATCTCTCAATCCGAAAGCAATAATAAGGAAGAGCTGACTGCCATTCATCAGTCCCAGATGGAACACTACGAAGATATTTTAGAAGGTTACCTCAAAATCAAAGCCTCTCCCAAAGATTTTTACAATGCTGAGGAGCGGCTAGCCAAGGCCAAAGCAGCTATAGAGCAGTTTGACTTGGACCTAGACGAGGCGCTGCGCCAATTAAATGAAGCTGATTTGAGAGATTTTGACATTAGCCTACGCATCTTAGACAAGGAAAAGCAAACAGACACCGGCTTTTAAGCTAGATAAATCAAAGGAGAAACTATGAGCCAAGAATTTAATTTTGATATTGATAAAATTGCTAACAATGCCATCAGCAAAAGTGATAAAACAACAGAAATCATCGAGGCCAATACGGCTCAAGAAAATGGCCAGCTAACTTTTCTAGAAAAGCTGACTCCTGAGCAACAGAGTGCGATTACGGCTAAGGCTCCGCAGCTGGTGGATAATTTCGTATCGGACCAAAATGCCTTGCTGGACTTTGGCCAATCTGCTGTCGAAGAAGTCAACGGTACTGTCAATCGTATCTTAGCCGAGCAGAAAAAATTGCAGATTCCTCAGGTAGATGAGCTTTTAAAAAATACCAACAAGGAACTCAATGGCTTTGTCGCAAAATACAAGGATGCTCAAGTAGCAGAATTGGATAAGAAGCCTAATTTCTTGGAAAAACTCTTCAAACAGAGCAAAAACACGCTTCAAGAATTCTATTTCGATTCACAAAATATTGAGCAGAAAATGGATGGCATGGCTGCAACCGTCGTCAAACAAGAAGATGTTCTGGCTCGCAATATTGTTTCTGCTGAAATGCTGATTGAGGACAATACCAAATCGATTGAAAACCTAGTCGGAGTTATTTCCTTTATCGAAGCTGCTCAGCAGGAATCCGGCAAACGAGCGCTCAAGCTGCAGGCTGAAGTTGCTCAGCTAGATATGACAACCGTTGACTATCAAGTCAAATCGCAAGAATTAGCCCGAATGACAGAGGTGGTCAATACCTTAGAGCAGCAACACACTGAATATGTCAGCCGTCTTTATGTGGCTTGGGCGACGACTCCTCAAATGCGTAATCTGGTCAAGGTTTCCTCTGATATGCGCCAGAAGCTAGGAATGCTCCGTCGAAATACCATTCCAACTATGAAACTGTCTATCGCCCAGTTAGGCATTCTCCAGCAATCGATGAAGTCTGGTCAGGTAGCTGACGCTATCTCTAACGCGAATAATGCTGCCCTACAAATGCTCGCCGAAACGAGCAAGGAAGTCATTCCTCAACTGGAGCGGATTTCCCAAAGCCCTACTATCGCTGTTGAGTCTGTCACTAAGCTGGCAGAAAGCCTCGTCGCACAAAATCAAGGCATTATCGAAGCCATTGATAAAGGACGGGAAAAACGCGCTCTGCTAGAAGCGGCCGTCATCCAATCTGCAGAAACCATCAACAACTCTGTCAAACTGCGTGATCAAAAGATTATCCAAGCGCTGTTGGACCAAGGAAAGGAAGCCCAGAAAGAATTAACTTCAGAATAAGTAAAAGAGCCATCCAGGCTCTTTCAAATCGTAGACAAACGTCAAAATTGATGTTTGTCTTTTTGTATTTTCCAAATTTTTTAGTCAAGAAGACAAAAATGCACTCAACTCTTATGAAGAATTAAGTGCATTTTTTGGAAAAGTATAATTCTTTACAGACTTTTGACTGCCGCAATGGCTGCATCATAATCTGGCTCGGTATTGATGTTGTCCACATATTCAGCGTAGGTCACAGTGTTATCTTCATCCAAAACTAGGACTGCACGGGCCAACAGATGCCATTCATTGATGAGGACAGCATAGTCACGACCGAAAGAATGGTCGAAGTAGTCAGATAGCATGACGGCATTTTCGATACCTTCAGCAGCACACCATTTGCCTTGAGCAAAAGGTAAGTCAACTGAAACCGTGATAACAACGGTATTGTCCAAGTCAGAGAGTTCTTGGTTGAAACGGCGAGTCTGAGTTGAGCAGACACCAGTATCGATAGATGGTACGATGCTGAGAACTTTCTTTTTGCCAGCAAAGTCAGCCAGAGTTTTCTTTGAAAGGTCAGTAGCTGTCAAGCTAAAATCGTGGGCTGTGTCGCCGACTTGCAGTTGTTGGCCCGTAAAGGTTACAGGATTTCCGAGAAAAGTTGTCATAGGAAGTCTCCATTCATGTTTGATAGCTCCATTGTACTGCGAATAGTGATTTTTTTCGAATAATTTGACCGAAAATTTGAGAGCGACTCCATGTGAAGCTTGTTCTTCAGAAATAAAGAGGTTAGGATTTTATCTTCCTAACCTCTTATCATTATTTAGACAGACCTTCTGCAATCTTTTCTAAGTTGTATTTCATCATGCTGTAATAGCTATCTCCTTCTTCTCCTTTTTCTGCAACAGAGTCAGTAAAGATTTTAGCGTAGATTGGAATGTTGGTGTCTTTAGAAACGGTCTTCATCGGACGGTCGTCTACACTTGATTCCACAAAGAGAGATGGCACTTTAGTCTTGCGCAATTTTTCAACTAGGCTTTTGATTTGGTCTGGAGTTCCTTCTTCTTCGGTGTTGATTTCCCAAATGTAGGCTGATGGCACATTGTAGGCCTTAGAGAAGTACTTGAAGCAGCCTTCGCTGGTCACAATCATTTTCTTTTCTTCAGGAATGTTGTTGAATTTCTCTTTAGCTTCCTTGTCCAAAGCACTTAGTTTTTCCACATAAGCCTTAAGATTTTTCTCGTAAGTTTCTTTGTTAGCTGGGTCTTTTTCGCTCAAACGCTTAGCAATGTTTTGAGCATAGATGATCCCATTTTCCAGGTTAAGCCAAGCATGCGGGTCTTCCTTGCCCTTTTCATTTTGGCCTTCCAAGTAAATGACGTCAACACCTTCGCTGACAGCGTAGTAGTCCTTGTTTTCTTTCTTCTTAGCATTCTCTACCAATTTTGTGAACCAAGCATTACCACCTGTTTCAAGGTTGATCCCATTGTAGAAGATCAGATCTGCTTGGGAAGTCTTTTTGACATCTTCAGGTAGGGGCTCGTATTCGTGCGGGTCTTGCCCAACAGGTACGATACTGTGCAAATTGATCTTATCGCCAGCGATATTCTTTGTAATATCCGCAATAATCGAGTTGGTCGCAACAACATTCAATTTTGAAGAACCAGTCTCGGTACTGCTTTTTTGACTAGAGCAGGCTGCTAGGCCGACAAAAGCCAGCAAAAGCAGAACTAAGAAACGACATTTTTTCATTGGAAATCCTCCATAAATATATTATTTTACTTTTCTTTTTAAATACCGCTGTTTTGGTGCGATAAAAAATGAAACCAAAAAGATCAGGGCAGAGGTTAGAACGATACTAGAACCTGCTGCAACATTAAAACTATAACCGATGAAGAGACCTAAAACAGATGCACCAGCCCCCAAGACAGATGACAATAAAATCATGGTCTTGAGACTCTTGGCATAGAGATAGGCTGTCGCAGCTGGTGTAATCAGCATGGCCACAATCAGAATCGTTCCGACACTTTGCATGGCTGTGACAGATACCAGAGTCAATAGAATCATCAGCAAATAGTGGTAAAAATTCACCTTCATTCCCATAGCTTGGGCTAAGAGCGGGTCAAAGGAGGTCAGCAAAAGCTGCTTGAAGAAAATACTAATGACCAGCAGCACCAAAATACCCACGCCAATACTAATCCACATATCAAGGTCTTGTACCGCCAAGATATTTCCAAAGAGAATATGGAAGAGGTCGGTCGAACTCTTGGCAACGCTAATCAAAATGATCCCCAGAGCCAAGAAGGAAGAAAAAGTAATCCCAATAGCCGTGTCACTTTTGATAATAGAATTGCCCTTAATATAAGTGATAATGATGGAAGCTAGTAAGCCAAAGGTAATGGCACCGATGAAGAAATTAATCCCCAAAATATAAGACAGAGCCACACCGGGCAGCACCGCGTGAGAGATGGCATCCCCCATGAGCGACATGCCCCGTAGAATGATAAAGCATCCAACAGCACCGGCCACTACTCCAATCACAATAGCCGTAATCAAAGCATTTTGCAGGAAATGAAAGTCATGTAATCCTTGAATAAATTCCTGAATCATCCTAGGCACCTCCATTCATAAAGAGCTGAGAGCCATAGGTCTTCTGCATATTTTCTTTGGTGAAGGTGCTCTCAGTTGATCCGAAAGCGACGACTTTTTTGTTAAGTAGCAAGACTTGATCAAAATAAGCGACCACCTTGCTCAAGTCATGGTGGACAATCAAAATTGTCTTCCCGTCTTTTCTTAGCTGACGGAGTGTTTTCATAATAATCTCTTCACTGACCGAGTCAATCCCAACAAAAGGCTCATCTAGGAAAATATAGTCCGCCTCCTGAACCAAGCAACGGGCAATCAAGACCCGCTGGAATTGCCCCCCAGACAACTGGCTAATCTGCCGCCCAGCAAAATCTTCTAAACCAACGATTTTCAAAGCCCGAGCAACCTTTTCCCAGTCAGACGCTTTGAGGCGTTGAAAGAGCTTGATCTTAGGATACAAACCCAGAGACACACACTCCTTGACCTTGATAGGAAAATTATAATCAATGTGAATTTTCTGCTCTACATAAGCAATCTTGCTTAATTCTTGCTTCATGGGTTTTCTGTCTAGAAAGGTCTGCCCCTCACTCTCAACAATTCCTAACATACCTTTTATGAGAGTTGACTTTCCAGCCCCGTTTGGTCCGATAATCCCTGTGATAGTCGGCCCTTTTATTGTTAAAGAAGTTGGTTCTAAGGCCAGCTGTCCTTGATAACTGACACTTAAATTTTTCATTTCAATCATTGTTACACCTCTTTTGTTTTAATATACATTAAAATGAAAATTAAGTCAAGTTAATTTTTAAAAAATCCTTAAAATCAATATAGGAAATATTTGAAAAAAGGAGCTAATTTTGATAAGGTTATATCAAAAGCATGAAAGTGAGAACAAGATGACACGTTTACAAGATGATTTTTATGATGCCATTAATGGTGAATGGGCCAAAACAGCAGTTATCCCAGATGATAAGCCTGTAACTGGTGGTTTTACGGATCTGTCAGATGAGATTGAAAAGCTGATGCTCTCCACTACCGATAAATGGTTGCGGGGTGAGGAAGTTCCTGATGATGCTATTTTGCAAAACTTTATCAAGTACCATCGTTTAGCTGCTGACTATGACAAGCGGGAAGAACTCGGTGTCAAGCCTGTTTTACCTTTGATTGCGGAATACCAAGCACTCAACTCCTTTGCAGAATTTACCACAAAGATTGCCGAGTTTGAACTGGCTGGCAAGCCCAATTTCTTTCCTTTTGGTGTAGCGCCTGACTTTATGGACGCCCGTATCAATGTCCTTTGGGCAGATGCACCAGGTACTATTCTCCCAGACACAACCTACTATGCCGATGGGCATCCTCAAAAGGATAAGCTCTTAAAAAAATGGCGCGAATCTTCCGAAGCTTTGCTGCAAAAATTCGAATTTTCAGCAGAAGAAATCCAAGATTTGCTGGATAAGGTTTTAGAACTGGATGCTCGAATTGCTAAAGTCGTTCTGTCACGGGAGGAAAGTTCAGAATATGCCAAGCTCTACCACCCTTACAAGTGGGAAGACTTCAAGGCCTTAGCACCGAATCTACCTTTAGATGCGATCTTCACCCAACTCATCGGGCAAATTCCTGACCAGATTATCGTACCAGAGGAGCGTTTCTGGCAGGCTGCCGACCAATTCTACTGCGAAGAGACTTGGTCCCTGCTCAAGGCCGTGCTTATCGTTAACGCTATCGCATCAGCTGAAGCCTACTTGACTGACGAAATCCGTATCCTAGCAGGTGCTTATCGTCGCGCCCTATCTGGAACACCTCAAGCTCAAGACAAGAAAAAAGCTGCCTTTTACCTAGCTCAAGCGCCTTTCAATCAAGCCATCGGACTCTGGTATGCTGGACAAAAATTCTCCCCAGAAGCCAAGGCCGATGTGGAGCAAAAAGTAGCCAACATGATCCAAGTCTACAAGGAGCGACTCGCAAGCAATGACTGGCTGACACCAGAAACTCGGGACAAGGCCATTGTCAAACTCAATGTCATCAAGCCTTATATCGGCTACCCAGAGGAGCTGCCTGAGCGCTATGCAGACAAGATTGTGGATGAAAATCTCAGCCTCTTCGAAAATGCCCAAAAACTGCGACAAGTGGAAATTAAGTATGGTTGGAGCAAGTGGAACCAGCCAGTGGATTACAAAGAATGGGGAATGCCAGCCCATATGGTCAATGCCTACTACAATCCTCAGAAAAACCTAATTGTCTTTCCAGCGGCTATCCTGCAGGCACCATTCTATGACCTGCACCAGTCTTCTTCAGCCAATTATGGCGGTATCGGTGCGGTTATTGCCCATGAGATTTCCCATGCCTTTGATACCAACGGCGCTTCCTTTGATGAAAACGGCAGCCTCAACAACTGGTGGACGGAGCATGACTACCAAGCCTTTACTGAGCGGACTCAGAAAGTCATCGACCAGTTTGAAGGCCTAGATTCCTACGGTGCCAAGGTCAATGGCAAGCTGACTGTTTCAGAAAATGTAGCAGACTTGGGCGGTATTGCAGCAGCTCTTGAAGCAGCCAAGAAAGAAGATGATTTCTCTGCAGAGGAATTCTTCACCAACTTTGCCCGCATCTGGCGGATGAAGGGGCGCGAAGAGTACATGAAGCTTCTAGCCAGCGTCGATGTCCATGCGCCCGCTAAACTTCGGACCAATGTTCAGTTGCCAAACTTTGACGACTTCTTTACGACCTTTGATGTGCAAGAAGGAGACGGCATGTGGCGGAGTCCAGAAGATCGCGTGGTGATTTGGTAAAGGACTTCAATAACATTTAATCAATCAAAAAACCTGTTCAGGAAGGGCATCAGAGCCTTCCTGAACAGGTTTTTATAGTTCTTTGATTTCTTTCATATAGCCGGCCGTGATGATACCAGTAGGCAGAGCCACAATGGCGATTCCTAAAAAGGAAGAAATCATGGTAATAATTTTTCCAGTCGTTGAAACTGCATAAATATCACCATAACCAACCGTCGTCAGGGAGATGGTTGCCCAGTAGAGGGCGTCAAAAAAATTAGGAAACGTGCTGGGTTCGACATTAAAAATGATAAAGGCAGAAATGAAGATATAGCCGAGAGCCAAAAGACCCACGATCATCAAACTGTCCTTCTGCTTTTTTAAGACATTGGTCAGTATTTGGATATTTCTAGAATAGCGAATGAACTTAAAGACACGCAAGATCCGAAGCATGCGCAAAATCTTAAAGAGCCGCAAACTATTATTTAGCAAAAAGAGGGAAGGCAAAATGCAGAGCAGATCAGCCAGCGCCAGAAAGGTAAAAGGATAGAGGAAAAAAGAGAGCTTCCCTTTTTCCAATTTATAATCGGCAGTAACGAGTCTAAGCACGTAGTCAATAACAAAAATAATCGTTGACACAAAATCCAACCACATGAAGATTCCTGTGTGACTTTTGGTGGTCAGGGGGATCAGGCTGACAATAATAGTCAGGAACATAAGCACATCATAGGATTTTTCAATCGCATTTTCCTTTTGATGGGGCTCAATAATCTGAAATAAAATCTTTCTTGTCATCCTCAACCTCACTTTTTTAAACTTGCTTTCATTCTATCTGTTTTTAAAAATAAGTAAAGGTCAAGCCGCAAAGATTTTCTTCATTCTCCTTCGTCAGTTACTTTCAAAATCCCTTGAAAATGGTATAATAGATAGAAACGTGTCTAGAACACGGAAAAGATCGTTGGAGAGTAAATGATTATGGCAACTTACAATCACAAAGAAATCGAGCCCAAGTGGCAGAAATACTGGGCTGAGCACCATACATTCAAGACAGGTACGGACAAGGACAAGCCTAACTTTTATGCGCTGGATATGTTTCCTTATCCATCAGGAGCTGGATTACACGTAGGACACCCAGAAGGCTACACAGCGACGGATATCCTCAGCCGCTACAAGCGCGCGCAAGGCTATAATGTCCTTCACCCAATGGGCTGGGATGCCTTTGGTCTGCCAGCCGAGCAGTACGCTATGGATACAGGCAATGACCCGGCTGACTTTACAGCAGAAAACATTGCCAACTTCAAACGCCAAATCAATGCGCTTGGTTTTTCTTACGACTGGGATCGGGAAGTTAACACGACTGACCCTAACTACTACAAGTGGACCCAGTGGATTTTCACCAAGCTTTATGAAAAAGGCCTGGCCTATGAAGCTGAAGTGCCAGTAAACTGGGTGGAAGAGCTGGGAACGGCTATTGCCAATGAGGAAGTTCTGCCGGACGGCACATCTGAGCGCGGTGGCTATCCAGTCGTCCGCAAACCAATGCGTCAGTGGATGCTGAAAATCACAGCCTATGCAGAGCGTTTGCTCAATGACTTGGAAGAGCTGGACTGGCCTGAGTCTATCAAGGACATGCAGCGCAACTGGATCGGCAAATCAACCGGTGCCAATGTAACTTTCAAGATTAAGGACACAGACAAGGACTTCACCGTCTTTACGACTCGTCCGGACACGCTTTTTGGTGCGACCTATGCTGTTTTGGCTCCAGAGCATGCTCTCGTTGATGCCATTACGAGTGCAGAACAAGCCCAAGCAGTTGCAGACTACAAACATGCAGCCAGTCTCAAATCTGACCTTGCTCGGACTGATTTGGCTAAGGATAAGACTGGTGTCTGGACAGGAGCTTATGCAATCAATCCTGTCAATGGCAAGGCAATCCCCATCTGGATTGCCGACTATGTGCTTGCAAGCTACGGAACAGGGGCTATCATGGCCGTTCCTGCGCACGACGAGCGCGACTGGGAGTTTGCTAAGCAGTTTGACTTGGAGATTATTCCGGTTCTTGAGGGTGGCAATGTTGCTGAGGCTGCTTACACAGAAGATGGTCTGCATATTAACTCTGGTTTCCTAGATGGTTTGGACAAGGCTGCCGCTATTGACAAGATGGTTGCTTGGCTGGAAGCAGAAGGTGTCGGAAATGAAAAAGTCACTTATCGCCTGCGCGACTGGCTCTTTAGCCGTCAACGCTACTGGGGCGAGCCGATTCCAATCATTCATTGGGAAGATGGGACTTCAACAGCTGTCCCTGAAAATGAACTACCGCTTGTCCTGCCTGTAACCAAGGACATTCGCCCTTCTGGTACTGGTGAAAGCCCTCTGGCCAATCTGACTGACTGGCTGGAAGTGACTCGCGAAGACGGTGTCAAAGGACGCCGCGAAACCAACACCATGCCTCAATGGGCTGGTTCTAGCTGGTATTACCTGCGTTACATTGACCCGCATAACAATGAGAAATTAGCAGACGAAGAGCTGCTCAAGGCTTGGCTGCCTGTTGACATTTACATCGGTGGCGCAGAGCACGCTGTGCTCCATCTTCTCTACGCTCGCTTCTGGCATAAATTCCTTTATGACCTCGGTGTCGTTCCAACAAAAGAGCCTTTCCAAAAACTCTTTAACCAAGGGATGATCTTGGGAACAAGCTACCGTGATCACCGTGGAGCACTTGTGGCAACTGACAAGGTGGAAAAACGCGACGGTTCTTTCTTCAATATCGAAACGGGAGAAGAGCTAGAGCAAGCACCTGCCAAGATGTCTAAGTCTCTGAAGAATGTGGTCAACCCAGACGATGTGGTGGAGCAATACGGTGCTGATACACTTCGTGTCTATGAAATGTTCATGGGGCCGTTGGATGCATCCATCGCTTGGAGCGAGGAAGGTCTGGAAGGCAGCCGCAAGTTCCTAGATCGTGTCTACCGTTTGATTACAAGCAAGGAAATCGCTGCAGATAACAATGGTGCTCTCGACAAGGTCTACCACGAAACAGTCAAGTCTGTCACAGAGCAGATTGAGGAGCTCAAGTTTAACACAGCCATTGCCCAGCTCATGATCTTTGTCAATGCAGCCAACAAGGAAGAAAAACTCTATGTCGAATATGC
>CAJPQE010000040.1:0-14767 GCA_905372795.1 Streptococcus cristatus
AAAATAGTTTACTTGGATAAAAGACCACCTTGAGGTGGTCTTTTATGGTTTAATCAAACCTTATATATATTGTTTGTGGCATACTAGAACCATAATGAAGCGTGAAAAGGAAATCAGTAGCAAGCCAAATCGGAGGATAACATGGAAAAATAAATTAATGAGGAAATATGTATCAAGTAAATGATATGATTTGTATATTATATATTCGAGATAACAAAATAGGCTCCATAATTCCTACAGTAGTTTTACTCACTACAGAAATTATAGAGCTTTTATTTTTGAACTCGATGATAAACCTGAGTATTACATTATAGCTATTTTCCTGCTATCTATTAGACCAGGTTCTTGGTAGGAATAGAAGCAGAATTGGATAGATCTCTAAACGTCCTGCAATCATGGCAAGAGAGAGGAGGAATTTAGAAAACGGGCTATAGATAGAGAAGGTCTCAGTTGTTCCAATCATTGGTCCGATATTATTGAAACAGCTGATGACAGCACTGGTAACAGTCATTAGATTGTTATTGTCCAGACTGATGATGAAAATCAAAGCTGCGATAATCAAAATATAAACTGCCAAATATTTGAGAACCTTGTGTTGGGTATCTTTATCCAAAACAGCACCGTTGATATGCATGGTTAGAACGCGGTTTGGCGAAAGTGTGGAAAGGATTTGGTTTTTAGCGATGCGACCGATGATAATGGCACGGATCACTTTGAAACCGCCAGCGGTGGAGCCAGCAGAACCACCTAGACACATGAGCAGCAGCAGAATGACTTGTGAGAAGAGGGGCCACTGTACGGTATCTCCATAGCCGAATCCTGTCGTAGTAATGATGTTGGAAACTTGGAAAAATGAAATTTCTAAGCTTTTTGCAAATTCCCCGTAAATATGGAGAACATTGAAGCTAATCAAAATAGTGGCAGTGAGGACGATCCAGAGATAGCCTTTCAACTCCTCGTCATGAAAACAGGCTTTAAATCTTCGAATCAAGAGATAATAGTAGAGATTGAAGTTCACCCCAAAGGTCAGAACGCCAAAGCTGACAAGGTAGGTGATTAGAGAACTGTTGTAGTGGGCGATTCCGTCGTTAAAGACAGTGAAGCCTCCTGTACCAGCCGTTCCCATTGCGATGACGATACTATCAAAGAGTGGCATGCCAGCGAGGAAATAAAGAAAAGTAAAAAGGGCAAAGAGCGCTAGATAGATAATATATAGAATCTGGGCAGTGTTTCTTAATTTCGACACAACCTTACCAAAGACTGGTCCAGGAACTTCCGCTTTCATAACCTCTAAGTGGCCATTTTTGGCATTGTCCATGATAGCTAAGGCAAAGACCAGCACCCCCATTCCTCCAATTAAGTGGGTAAAACTACGCCAAAAGAGGAGGGAGTGGGAAAGGACAGATACATTATTTAAAATCGTAGCACCAGTAGTGGTAAAGCCAGAGCTAACTTCAAAGAAAGCATCAATTAGATTCGGAATCTGGCCAGAAAAGACAAAAGGCAGAGCACCAAAGAAGGACCAGAGAATCCAGCAAAGGGCAACAATCAGTACCCCTTCCTTAGTGTAAATGTGGGCATCTTTAGGCTTAAAGGCTGAACCTAATCCACCCAAAATCACTAAAATAATCATTGTCGCGCCGATAGAAAGGAAGACTTCAAGATCTTCGTGGTAGATCAGGGCAACGATTGTTGGAACCAACAAGAGGGCTGCTTCGATGAGCAGGAGTTTGGAGAGGAGAAAGCGAATCATAGGTCTATTCATGGGGCTACCTCTCTAACAAATCGTAAATCTTATCGATGTTTTGAATCAAGGTTGTCACGATGATTTTATCTCCGACTTCCAAATAGTCATCTCCACTTGGGAAGATGGCTACGCCTTGACGAATGATAGCAGCAATCAGCACTCCGCTCCTCAATTTGAGCTGAGAAAGAGGCTGTTCGATCATTTTATTTCCTTCATTGATCTGGAATTGGAGCGTTTCAATCTGGCCATTTGCTACATGGTGCAAGGCTTCTAGGCTGGAGAATTGCGCGTTATTCCGTCCGCGGATAAAGTGCATAATGGTATCAACCGCAATCCCTTTTGGCGTGACAATACTTGCGAAGTCTTGATTGTCAATAATCTCGAGGAGACTTGTCCGATTGATCTTGGTAATGTTTTTTTGAACTCCAAGATTATTGAGGAACATGGAGGTGATGATATTCTCTTCATCGACGCCTGTCAGAGTAGCTATTGCATCGTAATGTGCAGCTCTTTCCTCGAGTAGAATATCTTTGGCTGTACCGTCTCCATTGACCACGTAGAGCTCAGGGAATTCTTGGCTGAAGAACTCTGCCCGCTGGCGATTGATCTCGACGACCTTGAGCTCAATCTTGCTATTTTTGAGAATATTTAATAAATAATAGGCAATCTTACCTGCCCCGATAATCATGAGGCTCTTGATGACTCTTGGTCGGATTTTATTGTGGAAGCGGACAATTTCTGAACGATTTCCAGTTAGGAAGATTTTATCAGATGGCTGCAAGGTGAAATCACCATCTGGAATGCTGAGTTTGCCCTCTCTCTCAATAGCACAGATAATAACGTGGGGGAAATGCTTCCTAAATTGCGAGAGATTCATTTGGCAGAGATAGCTTTCTGGCTTGATTTTGAACTCCATCAAGGTCACTCGGCCATTGGCAAAATGCTCCAATGACAGGGCATTAGGAAAATCAATAATATTGGCAATATAACGAGCAGCTAGGAGTTCAGGATTGACCATCAGAGAGAAGCCTAGAATATTTTTTTCTTTAAAATAAGCATTAGAGTATTCAGGATTTCTCACGCGGACAATGGTTTCTTTGGCCCCCATTTTCTTTGCGAGAACGGCTGAAACCATGTTGACCTCATCCTGCTCAGTCATGGCAATAAAGATATCGCAGTGGGCGACATCTGCCTGCTCCAAGATTTTAAAATTCGCACCATTTCCAACGATGCCCATAATATCGTAACGTTTTGTAATATGATTCAGAACAGCTTCATTTTGTTCAATTAAAACGACATCATGCTTTTCAGCAACGAGTGAGCGACAAAGGGCGGCTCCGACCTTCCCGCTTCCGACGACGATAATTTTCATATTATTCCTCCCGAATATGTATCTATCATACCTTTTTTTATATAAAATTTCATCTATAAATCTCAATAAAGTCGTTTTTTACAGAATAGTAAGCTGTTTCAAAAGAAATCCTACAAAAATCTCACTTTTTGAGGTCATTTTTATTGACTTGTCGGAAGAAAATGATATACTAGGAAAGTACCCTCATTGATTTACATCAAACCTGTTGTGATGTAAGTTAATGATGCCTTAACCACGCTGTTTGCTGAGCTTGACTCCGGGCAGTGTGGCTATTTTTTTATTCTAATGAAAATCAGGAAAAAATCATGTCACAGCAAAATCATATCGTCCTTTTTGAACCACAAATTCCACAGAATACAGGCAATATTGCTCGTACTTGCGCAGCGACCAATTCTCCCCTCCATATCATCAAGCCCATGGGCTTTCCTATTGACGACCGTAAGATGAAACGGGCAGGACTGGATTATTGGGATAAGCTGGATATTAGGTTTTATGAAAGTCTGGATGACTTTATGGAGCAGATGGACGGACAGCTCTATCTGATTTCTAAGTTTGCCGAGAAGGTCTACTCGGAGGAGAATTTCGCAGCAGAAGGGCCACATTATTTCATGTTTGGTCGTGAAGATAAAGGCTTGCCTGAGGAATTTATGCGTCGTCATCCAGAAAAGGCTTTGCGTATTCCCATGAACGACCAGCATGTCCGTAGCTTAAATGTCTCTAATACGGTCTGTATGATTGTCTATGAAGCCCTACGCCAACAGAACTTTGCAGGACTGGACTTGGTACATGAGTACGAAGCGGATAAGTTGAAGTAAAAGAAAAATAGTTGAATTGAAATAATATTTATTACATCAATCAAAAAGCTTGCTCTGGCGGGCTTTTTTTGTTATGATAAGAGTGTCTTCAGGGCAGGGTGAAATTCCCGACCGGCGGTAAATTTGACTAGCTATTTTAGCTTTCTCGTCGTTGTCTTGTCTCGATATACTTTAAGTATGATCTTCGACTGCGACGCCTAGATAAATCTAAAATATCTTAGCTAAATAAGTCCGCGAGCGAAAGCTGATGTGGTGCGATTCCACAACCGACAGTATAGTCTGGATGGGAGAAGACGAAAGAATAGCTTTGTCTGTTCTGATAGATTTATAGCTAAACTGTAACCGCTTGCTTTGATGGAGTGAGAGGGAACTTTTGGGATATAAAAAGTGAGAATAGATAGAGGAATCCTTTCTAACTTCTTCTGATTTTATAGAAAATTGGAGGAACCTGTTATGACAAACGCACGTCGACTTTCGACCATTGCAATTCTATCAGCCATCTCATTTGTGCTGATGTACTTTGACTTCCCGCTTTTACCAGCGGCATCCTTCCTCAAGATCGAATTTAGTATCTTGCCAGTCCTTGTGGGCTTGGTGGTCATGGATTTGCCTGCTGCTCTAGGAGTTCTCTTGCTTCGCTCACTCTTGAAACTGCTTCTTAACAGCCAGGGAGTGAATACTTACATTGGTTTGCCAATGAATATTGTAGCTTTGGGAGTTTTTGTCATCGTCTTTGCTTTGATTTGGAAAAAGGAACGGACAACCCTTCGTTTCCTACTAGGCTCTCTAGCTGGGACTATTGGTTTAACCGTGGCTATGTTGGTTCTCAACTATGTTTACGCTGTTCCTTTGTACGCGAAGTTTGCCAACTTTGATATTGGAAAAATTATGGGACTTTCCAACTACCTCATGACTATGGTATTACCTTTCAACTTGATTGAGGGTGTAATCTTTGCTGTTTCATTCTGGTTGTTATACGTCCTCTTGAAACCAACCTTAAAACATTATGAGAGATAAACAAACATTTTTAATGAAGGGCAGTTTTGCCCTTTTACTTTTCGTCATATTAGGCTACATGGTCAAGTTTTATCCAGAGCAGCTAGTTGCCTTTGATAGCCCGATTCAAACTTGGCTGCGAGGAGACTTGCCCACAGCTTTGACGACATTTTTCAAACTGGTTACTAGTTTGATTGACCCGCTAGGGATTATTATCTGGGTGTCTGCCCTTGTCCTATTTTTCCTTTATAAAAAATGGAAGATAGAAGCAGCCTTACTAGCTGGGAATCTGGTCTTACATGGGATTTTGATTAAGCTGATTAAACTCGTTTATCAAAGAAGCCGGCCAAGTATTTTGCATTTGGTCGAAGAGGGAGGCTATTCTTTCCCAAGTGGGCATGCCATGGCGACAGCTATTGTGGTGGGGACTTTGATTATCATTGTCCAGCAACGGATGCAAAATCAACAAATTAAGCGTCTGGTACAGGGCTTGCTCTTGCTCTTTATCTTGACTATTATGGCGTCCAGAGTCTATCTGGGCGTGCACTACCCGACGGATGTAATCGGAGGAGCCTTGATGGGCTTTGCCATTCTCAATATCGAATTTCCCTTTTATGACAAGCTGCGCTTTCAGTGGCGCTTCAAGGGAAAGCAGAAATAAATAGAGATGAGAAAGGTTGGCTTTGCCGGCCTTTTTATCTTGACAAAGGAGGCCTCTTCTTTTAAGATAGGAGCAAGTAAGATCAGGAGGTGGTATCCGTTTTGAATCCAGAAGTCATCAAGTTGGTTTTAGCTATTGTGGATGAGATTCCCTCTGGGCGCGTGGCGACCTATGGTCAGATTGCCCGTTTGATTGGGCGGCCTAAAAATGCCCGCTTGGTGGGGAAGATACTCAGTCAGTCGGAGCTTTATGGCGGCAAGCATCCTTGCCATCGGGTGGTCAATGCAGCAGGTCGTCTGACACCGGGCTGGGAAGAGCAAGCGCACTCGCTTTGGGCAGAGGGAGTGGACTTGAAGGCCAATGGCTGTGTGGATCTCAAGCAATATCAATGGGAGCCATGATTTTCTTCTTTCTTAGTGAAAGAGGAAATTTTTGTTTCTAGGCTCCTTTTTGTGGTAGAATGGAAGATATGAAATCTTACAATGCTTTGAATGATTATTATCGAAAACTTTTTGGAGAAAAGACCTTTAAGGTGCCCATTGATGCGGGCTTTGACTGTCCCAATCGGGATGGCACCGTGGCGCATGGAGGCTGTACTTTCTGTACTGTTTCGGGTTCTGGTGATGCCATCGTGGCGCCTGATGCGCCCATTCGCGAGCAGTTCTATAAGGAAATTGACTTCATGCATCGCAAGTGGCCAGATGTTCGCAAGTATCTGGTTTATTTTCAGAACTTTACCAATACCCATGAGAAGCTTGAAGTAATCCGTGAGCGCTATGAGCAAGCCATTAACGAGCCAGGTGTCGTTGGACTCAATATCGGGACTCGGCCAGACTGTTTGCCTGACGAGACCATTGCCTACTTGGCTGACCTGTCTGAGCGTATGCATGTGACCGTGGAACTGGGCCTTCAGACCACCTATGAGGAGACCTCAGACCTCATCAATCGTGCTCATTCTTATGAGCTCTATGTGGAGACGGTCCAGCGAGTCCGAAAGCTGGCTCCCAAGGCGGAGATTGTCTCTCATTTGATTAATGGTCTGCCGGGTGAGACTCATGAGATGATGTTGGAAAATGTCCGCCGCTGTGTAACGGATAATGACATTCAAGGAATCAAGCTCCACTTGCTTCACCTAATGACCAATACCCGCATGCAGCGGGATTATCATGAGGGGCGACTGCAGCTGCTCAGTCAGGAGGAGTATGTCTCTATCGTCTGCGACCAGCTGGAGATTATCCCCGAACATATCGTCATCCACCGTATCACAGGCGATGCTCCGCGAGACATGTTGATTGGTCCCATGTGGAGCCTCAATAAATGGGAAGTGCTCAATGCCATTGAGGCAGAAATGCGTCGCCGTGGCAGCAAGCAAGGCTGTAAAGCAAAGGAGCAGAGATTCGTATGTTAAGACCCTTACAGATGGCCCATGCCTTTTTGGCTGAAGTCGTAACCAAGGAAGATACTGTGGTGGACGCTACTATGGGCAATGGGCATGACACCCTCTTTCTGGCTAAATTGGCCAAGCAAGTCTACGCTTTTGACATTCAGGAGCAGGCTGTGGAAAAGACCCACCAGCGCTTGGCAGAAGCTGGCTTGAACAATGCCCAGCTAATCTTGGCTGGCCATGAGACTCTGGACCAATACATAGACCATTTCAAGGCTGCTATTTTTAATCTGGGCTACCTGCCTTCGGCGGACAAGTCTGTCATTACCCGACCCGATACGACGCTGGAAGCTTTGGAAAAGGTCTGCCAAGGCTTAGAAAAAGGTGGCCGTGCAGCCATCATGATTTACTATGGGCATGAAGGGGGCGAAGTTGAGAAAGATGCGGTGCTTGACTTCGTTAGTCAGCTGCCTCAGCAGGACTTCACCGTTGCCCTCTACAAGACAATCAATCAGATTAACAATCCGCCTTTCTTGGTCATGATTGAGAAATTAAAAGAAAAATAAGGATTCCAAGGTTGCTAAAAACTTTCTGAGGAATCATTTGGAGAAAAAATGGACAAGCAATATTTGCATGAAAAATTGGCTGGCTTACGAAACAAATACGTCGAGTCTGCCAACGAAGAAACGAATGCTGGCTTTTTGGACGAGGCCAAAATGAATAAAAAAATGCTGCGAATCAAGAAAAAATTGGTGAATTTAGAAATGGAGCGCTGCCAAAAGATGATTGAGCACCGCGACCTATCCAAAATTGATCAAAAGATTTCGGCGCAAAAAGAATTGTTTAAAGAGTGCTGCCAGCAAGGATAAAGGAGGTTCAGAGTGGAAATCCTTCTCTACACGATTGTTTTTTTGCTCCTGTTGGTTGTCTCGAATGTGACCAATCGTTTCCTGCCCCAACTCCCCTTACCCTTAGTTCAGATTGTGCTGGGAATTTCACTTGGTTTTATCCTGCCTCAGGAGAAATTTCACTTGGATACAGAGCTGTTTTTGGCCTTGGTGATCGGGCCCTTGCTCTTTCGGGAAGCTGAGGAAAGCAATATTACCAGTATCCTCAAACATTGGAGAATCGTTTTATATTTGATTTTTCCAGTTATCTTTATTTCAACAGTCGGCTTGGGCTATCTGGCTCATCTTCTCTGGGGAGCCTTGCCCTTGGCGGTCTGTGTTGCCGTAGGAGCAGCTCTGGGTCCGACAGACTTGGTTGCCTTTGCTTCTCTCTCAGAGCGTTTTTCCTTCCCAAAGCGGGTGGAAAATATCCTAAAAGGAGAGGGCTTGCTCAATGATGCGTCTGGTCTGGTGGCTTTTCGTGTCGCCCTTCTGGCCTGGACCACAGGAAGTTTTTCCCTAGGAAAAGCTAGTATTTCCTTAGTTCTTTCAATTATCGGTGGGTTTGCCATCGGGATGCTCAGTGCTGGCCTCAATCGTTGGCTGCATAAGCTCTTGATGAGTGCCCAAGTGTCAGATATTGCCAGTGAGCTCTTGCTGGAGCTGAGCCTACCCTTGGTCACCTTCTTTTTAGCAGAGGAAATCCATGTTTCAGGGATTATCGCAGTAGTCGTCGCAGGTATCTTTAAGGCCAGTCGCTTCAAGCGGATTACGCTTTTGGAAGCTCAGGTGGATTCGGTTACGGAAACCATCTGGAATACAGTGAACTTCATGCTCAACGGCTCGGTCTTTATCATTTTAGGAATGGAACTGGAAATGATTTCAGAGCCAATCTTAAAGAGCCCGATTTACGATAATCTCTTGCTGCTAGTAAGCATCGTTCTTTTGACTTTCCTGCTCTTTGCCCTTCGGTTTGTCATGTTGTTCACTTTTTACTTTATTCGAATTAGAAGATTGCACAAGAATTTTGGGAACTACCTGAAGGAAATGCTGCTGCTGACTTTTTCAGGTGTCAAAGGAACCGTCTCCATTGCCACCATTCTCTTGATTCCGAGTCAGCTTGAGCAGGCCTATCCTTTGCTGCTTTTCTTGGTGGCGGGTGTCACCTTTCTGAGCTTTATGACAGGCTTGCTCACTCTTCCGCATCTATCTGAGGAGAGAGAAGAGGAAGCCGAGCACCTGATGCACATTGCTATTTTAAATGAAGTGGTGGGTGAACTGGAAGCGAGTCTCAAGCAGGCTAAGGCCAAGGCACCTCTCTATGCGGCTATTGACAATTACCATGGCCGGATCGAAAATTTAATCCTTGAACAGGAAGATAAGGCCACTCAGCGAGACTTAGCAGCTCTAAAATTATTGATTTTGAGTATCGAAAATGATGGTCTGGAGCAAGCTTTTGAGGAAGGAAAAATCAGCGATCGCAGCTATCACATCTATCAGCGTTACCTGCAAAATATCGAGCAGGGAATCAATCGCAATCTGGCTTCTAGCTTTACCTATATGTTTCTTGTTACGCTACGTGTATTGCGCATGTTGCTCCATGAAATCGTCACTCTTGGTGCCAGATGGCGCTCTTGGAGGCAAGGGGGAGCTAAGCGCTTGACTGCCGAGGACATGGAGGATATAGCAGAGCTTTACCTGTCCAATACCGAAGTCATTATCGAAAGTTTGGAACACCTAAAAGGAATCTACAAGCCCTCGCTGATTACATTCTTGCAGGAATCTCGACTAAGGGAAACAGAGATTATCGGCAGCGGTGCCTTCATCGAGCGGGTTATTACGCGTATCAAGCCTAACAACATCTCAGAAATGATGTGGGGCTACTATCTGGAGAGAAAAATCATCTTCGAATACGAGAAAAATAAATTAATCTCAAGCAGCTATGCCAAACGCCTGCGCCAAAATGTCAATAATTTAGAAAATTACTCACTGAAAGAAAGAGCCAACACTCTACCTTATGACATGGTTAATTACGCTAGAGAGCGCTAGAAGATAAGGCTATCCAGTGAGCTCCACTAAAAATTAAATAGAATTTAAAAAGAGAACGGAATACTTTATCCGTTCTCTTCTTACTTTGTTTTAAAGAGTTTATCAAGACGTAGAGCTGAAATCAGTTAGCTTTGGCTTTCATCGAGCTTGGTTTTTTCTGCTTCAGACTTTTTGGCTGATTTGATGAGAATTTTTCCATTGCTGGTCATGATAGCTTTGAGATCTTTTTCGCTTGGATTTTCCAGATAGAAGTCAGTAATAGCATCTTCGATATGGTCCTGAATGGTACGGCGCAGTGGGCGAGCGCCCATTTTTGGATCGTAGCCCAGGTCAACCAATTTTTCCTTGACCTTCTCCGTAACATCCAGATGAATGTCATTGGTTGCCAAACGTTGATTAACATCGTCCAGCATAAGGTTGACGATTTGCAGCAGGTTGTCCTTGCTGAGCGCCTGGAATTCGATAATGCCGTCAAAGCGATTCATAAACTCAGGACTGAAGAAGTTGCCCAGCTCACCTAAGACGGAGTTGGTGCGGCCTTCACGCGCTGCCCCAAAGCCAACGCTGGCTTCAGCTTTGCCAGTTCCTGCATTGGATGTCATGATGATAATGGTGTCCTTGAAGCTGACAGTCCGGCCTTGGCCATCGGTCAGGCGGCCATCATCTAGAACCTGCAGGAACATGTGCATAACATCGGGATGGGCCTTTTCCACCTCATCTAGCAGAATGAGTGAGTAGGGATTGCGGCGGACGCGCTCAGTCAATTGACCAGCTTCATCATAGCCGACATAGCCCGGAGGGGCACCGACCAGCTTGGCCACGCTGTGTTTCTCCATGTATTCACTCATATCAAAGCGAATCATGCTATCAGCCGAGCCAAAGAGCTCAATGGCTAGTTGCTTAGAAAGCTCAGTCTTACCGACGCCTGTTGGTCCGACAAAGAGGAAGCTACCGATTGGACGATTAGGACTTCCCAGTCCGACCCGGTTGCGGCGGATAGCCTTGGCAATCTTATCCACAGCATCGTCTTGTCCGATGACATGAGCTTTTAAATCGCTGGCAAGATTGACTAGTTGAGACTGTTCTTTTTCTTTGAGATCGCCGACTGGAATATTGGTTTTTTGCTCCACGATATGCTCAATGGTTTTCTCGCTGATAATTGGAATATCGTTATCCAGTACGCTCGTCTTCTGAAGTTCCTTGTATTTGGCAATCTGGTCACGGAAGTAAGCTGCTTTTTCAAAGTCTTCATCGCGGGTTGCCTGAGCCTTGAGGTTTTCGGCCTCAATCAGACGTTGGTCAATGACCTTGGGATCAACGAAGTTGAGGGTCAGATTCATCTTGGATCCAGCCTCGTCCAAGAGGTCGATAGCCTTGTCTGGTAGGAAGCGGTCTTGGATGTAGCGGTTGGAGAGAAGGGCAGCCGCTTCAATGGCCGCATCTGTGTACTTGACGTGATGGTAGTCTTCGTATTTTTTCTGAATCCCTTTGAGGATGGTAATCGTTTCCTCTACTGTCGGCTCGTCTACCTTAACGGGCTGCATGCGGCGCTCCAGGGCTGCATCCTTCTCAATGATGCGGTATTCATTGAGGGTAGTAGCTCCAACCATTTGGAGTTCTCCGCGAGCCAGAGCTGGTTTGAGGATGTTCCCAGCGTCCATATTGCCATCGCCAGCAGAGCCTGCTCCGACAATTTCATGGATTTCATCAATAAAGAGAATGACATCCTGGCGAGAACGAATTTCATCTATAAGCTTCTGCATCCGCTCTTCAAATTGGCCACGGATACCAGTCCCCTGTACCAAGCTGACAACGTCCAGGCGGATAACTTCCTTACCTTGGAGTTTGTGAGGCACATCCCCGTCCACAATCTTCTGGGCTAGGCCTTCGACAACGGCTGTTTTTCCGACACCGGGCTCTCCGATAAGGACAGGATTGTTCTTGGTGCGGCGATTGAGGATTTCGATGACACGGGTAATCTCTTCGTCTCGACCGATAACGGGGTCAATCTCTCCTTTACGGGCGATCTCAGTCACGTTGATACCAAACTCTTCCAGCAGGCCTTTTGGCTTTTGCGGACTTGGCTGAGGCTGACCACCCTTGCTAGGATTGGAACCGTAGCCGCCACCGCCTCCATAGGCTCCACCAGATTGGGTGGGAGGAGTAGTTGGTTCTTGGGGTTGTTGAAAATTACCAAGACTGTTAAAGAAATCGTCAATAGGGTCAATTCCTTGGTTGTTAGCCTGAGTCAGTCCTCGAAAAAGGCTATTGTTAGGGTCTGTCTTCATGATTTGATAGCAGTTTTGACAAAGGTCAATCTGCTGCTTATTTCCGTTTACATTTGTATAGAGATGGATGGTTGATTCATTGATTTTACAATTTTGACAAAGCATATTCTACCTCTTTCTTTGGCCGTAGATCTACCTATTTTTAAATGGTCAAAAATAGTCAAAGTATTATAGTTTCATTATATCAGTATTCTTGCACAATGCAAGAATTTACTACAAAATCCTCCCTGAGACTGATTTTTTGAGAAATTATAGCGCGAAAAAGATAAAAAAATGGTCTTTTACTGGTATTTCAGTTTCTTTTTATGGTAAAATAGGAGAGAAGCAAGTAAATAGGAGAAATAAAATGGAATCACATTTAGTTAGAATCATCAATCGTTTGGAAGCTATGGCCAAAGATGGTGGAAATTTAAAACGTAATTTTGAACGTGAAGGAGTGGTTGTTGCCGAAGTGGCGTACAGCTACGACGAAGAAAATGGACCAATTTTTACTCTGCGTGATGTGGCAGCGCGTGAGACTTATACTTTCGATAGTATTGACTTGATTGCCATGGAAATTTATGAATTATTATACTAAAAAGCAGACTTCTGCTTTTTTATTTTGCTCGCCAAGCTCAGTCTTTAATCTTATAACTCTATATAAGAAAAATGTATAAGTGGGACAGTAGGATTTCTGATATAATGAATAAATATAGTGAAAAAGAAATGAGAAAAGAATGGCAAACATTATTGACGGGAAAGCTTTAGCAGAAAAGCTTCAAGCGAAACTTGCAGAAAAAACAGCAAAGTTAAAAGCAGAGACAGGTCAGGAACCTGGTTTAGTGGTGATTCTGGTGGGCGACAATCCAGCCAGTCAGGTTTATGTGAGAAATAAAGAGCGGTCTGCTCTAGCTGCTGGCTTTCGTAGTGAAGTCGTGCGCCTGCCTGAGTCAACGAGTCAGGAAGAATTGCTGGCCTTGATTGCTAAATATAATCAGGATTCGGCTTGGCATGGCATCTTAGTTCAACTTCCACTGCCAGCCCACATTAATGAGGAAGCGGTTCTGTTAGCCATTGATCCAGACAAGGATGTGGATGGCTTCCATCCTACCAATATGGGGCGGCTTTGGTCGGGGCATCCCTTGATGATCCCTTCTACACCAGCAGGAATCATGGAAATGTTCCGCGAATATAAGGTGGACTTGGAAGGCAAGAATGCGGTGGTGATTGGCCGTAGTAATATTGTCGGTAAACCTATGGCTCAGCTTCTGTTGTCTAAAAATGCGACCGTTACTTTGACGCACTCAAGGACCCATCATTTAGCAAAAATTGCAAAGAAAGCTGATATTTTAGTGGTGGCGATCGGACGAGGACACTTTGTAACCAAGGACTTTGTCAAGGAGGGAGCCGTCGTTATTGATGTCGGCATGAACCGGGATGAAAATGGCAAGTTGATTGGCGATGTTAAATTTGACGAAGTGGCAGAAGTGGCTAGTCTCATTACTCCAGTTCCAAAGGGAGTTGGACCGATGACCATTACCATGCTGATGGAGCAGACCTATCAAGCTTTTGTCAGAAGTTTGGAGAAAGAGTAGGGAAGTAGCATTTATCTGACGAATTTCTTCCTTCACTCATTTTTGGCAACTTTATGGCTAGAGGCTCTTGGGCAAGAAACTACAGAGATAGGATAAAGCGAGGCTGAGTCAAGCTTTCCCGTCTCGTTTTTTCATAGGCAGATTGGACTTGTTTTTGCAGGTGGATTGAGTGATTTTTCTAAATTTTGAAAACATAAGAGAAAACCGTGAAAGCGTTTGAAATCATTTAGAAAATACAGTATAATAAGATTAGAATAAAAAAACTAGAGGAGGCTTCACATGGCAGTAAAAGATTTTATGACGCGTAAGGTTGTATACATTAGCCCAGACACAACGATTGCGCATGCGGCAGATATTATGCGTGACCAAAAACTGCACCGCCTGCCCGTGATTGAAAATGATAAGCTGGTAGGTCTTGTGACAGAAGGAACGATTGCGGAAGCAAGTCCATCAAAGGCGACGAGCTTATCTATTTACGAAATGAACTACCTTCTGAATAAAACCAAGGTAAAAGATGTGATGATTCACGACGTCGTTACTATTTCCCAGTATGCTAGTCTAGAAGATGCGACTTATTTGATGCTGAAAAATAAAATTGGAATCTTACCAGTTGTTGACAATGAGCAGGTCTATGGAATCATTACAGATCGCGATATTTTCAAGGCTTTTCTAGAAGTTTCTGGTTATGGCGAAAAGGGCGTTCGGATGCGCTTTGTCACAGAAGACGAGGTTGGTGTCCTATCGCATATTATCGCCTTGCTTGTCGAAGAAAACCTCAATATTTCAAATACAGTCAATATTCCTCGTAAGGACGGTAAAGTTGTCATTGAGGTACAAATTGACGGAGATATTGACTTGGTTTCCTTGAAGTCCAAGTTTGAAGCACACCATATAAAAGTAGAAGATATTACCCGCACCAGCGCAAAAGTTTTATAAAGTAAGAGAGAGTGGGACAGAAATCGGTAATTCGTTAGAATTCGATTTCGTCGTCCCA
>CAJPQE010000041.1:0-14691 GCA_905372795.1 Streptococcus cristatus
TGCCGCGTCTAGGCGCAAAGGCTTTTGAACAGGCAGCCGGCTTCCTGCGTATTCCTGAGAGTGATAATCTGCTAGACAATACAGGTGTTCACCCAGAGTCTTATCAGGCTGTAGAAGAACTCTTTAAGCGTCTGGAAATTAGCAGTTTGGATGAAGCAGCCCAAGTTAAATTAAAGGCTGTTCAGATTGCTAATTTGGCTGCAGAGCTGGGCTTGGGAGAAGAAACCCTCAAAGATATTATTGCGGATCTGCTCAAGCCTGGCAGAGATTTGCGAGATTCCTTTGACGCGCCAGTTCTGCGGCAGGATGTCTTGGATATCAAGGACCTGCGCATCGGTCAAAAGCTGGAGGGCGTTGTACGTAATGTCGTCGATTTCGGAGCCTTTGTGGATATCGGTATCCACGAAGACGGTCTTATCCATATTTCTAAAATAAGTAAAAACTTTATCAAACACCCAAGCCAAGTCCTGTCTGTTGGCGATTTGGTTACTGTCTGGGTGGATAAGCTAGATGTGGAGCGGGAGAAAGTCAATCTCTCTCTGATAGCGCCAAATGAACCTAACTAACTACGTTAAGCAAGTTTCGTTGGAAGATTTTGGCTGGGAATTCCACCATCAAGCTTATTGGAACAAGCAACTTCGTACGACTGGCGGACGCTTCTTTCCCAAAGACGGACATCTAGATTTCAATCCGAAAATTTATGAAACTTTTGGGCTTGAAACTTTTCGAAAAATTGTCCGTCATGAGCTAGTCCACTATCATCTCTATTATCAGGGCAAGGGCTACCGCCATGGAGATAGAGATTTTAAAGACCTCCTTAAGCAAGTTGACGGTCTGCGCTATGCTCCATCCTTGTCAAACTCGCAAACCTTTCTCATTTATGAATGCTTGAGCTGCGGAGCACTTATCCGTCGTAGACGCAGGGTAGACATAAAAAAATACCGTTGCGGTCGTTGTAGAGGAAAATTAGCATTCCTAAAAGAGGAGATAAACGGAAGCTAAGCGAACAAAAAAACGAATAGATGCAGAATCAGCCTTGGGGCTGATTTTTTTGTTCGACCACTATGATAAAATAAAGGAAAGAATGAGAGTTGAGGTCATCATTATGAAAACTAAGTTTTATAAATTAAGAAGAAACCGAGTAATTTCAGGGGTTTTGTCGGGATTGGCTGATAAATTTAACTTTGATCTTGGCTTGTTACGCTTTTTATTCATCATCTTTACAGTTTCCAATTTGGGCTTAGGCATTTTGATTTATATTTTGCTGGCTGTTGTGATGCCTTATAAGGAAGATGTGGAAGCGGAAATGTATGGAACGGGCCCTCGCAAAATGAAAGATGCCGAGCCAATCAATGACAATGACGGTTGGTTTTGGTAAAATAACAAATATAAAATTCGGGAGTATTCCCGAATTTTTGCTAGATGTAGAGGAAACGAAAAGAGAGAATCTAGGGAAACGCAGCTGACGGAATCTGGAAGCTATTGCCTAAATACGAATGACTTATCCAAGGAGGAAATATGACAGAAGTTTGGAATGCCTATGACTTGAATCGAAATCAGCTCCCCCATCTCCTAGTTCGAGGAGAAAAAATTCCTGAAGGCCAGTTTCATCTTTGTGTCAATGTCTTGGTTCGCCATCAGGATGGCGATATTCTCTTTATGCGGCGGTCAGCAAATAAAAGTATCTATCCTGGATATTATGAGTTCGGAGCGGGAGGTAGTGTATTGGCAGGAGAAGATAGCCAGACAGCTGCCTTGCGGGAATTGGAAGAAGAAACAGGTTTGCTTCCCGACAGTATCAGACTGTTGGAGCAGGTGTGCTCTGTCGAAGACCAGTGCCACTTTGACTTCTATGAAGCGGTGGTGTCTGGGGACAAGAATCAAGTTCGCTATCAGGCAGGCGAAACCGATGCTCATCTCTGGCTACCTCCAAATGAAATACCAGTCTTTATCGAGAGCCATCCTTGCTTTCAAAATCAAAAAAGAATTCTCAAAAAATGGATTGGCTAGTTATTTTGACTGGCCTTTTTGCTGGCTGAGAGATGTTTTCACAAGCATCTAGGGAAAAATCCTGCTTAATTTCCAATCTTAAAAACTCTTTTAGGGTAAAAATTTGCTATAATAGAGAAAGATAAATTTGAAGGGAGCAGGGAATGTCTGTAAAGGTCAAAGATTTGATTGAAAAAGTCCGTTTACGCATCGTTTACGGCAGTGATGACCTCTTGGAAAAGGAGATTTCGACATCGGATATTTCGCGGCCGGGCCTTGAAATGACCGGCTATTTTGACTACTACACTCCAGAACGGATTCAGCTGATTGGGATGAAGGAGTGGTCTTATCTGATGAAGATGACATCCCACAACCGTCATCAAGTCCTTCTGAAAATGTTTCAACCAGAAACGCCAGTTGTCATTGTGGCGCGCAATTTGGAGATTCCTGAAGAAATGCGACGAGCAGCTGAAGAAAAGCAAATCGCGATTCTTACCAGTCGCACATCAACCAGCCGTCTATCAGGGGAAATTTCTAGTTTTCTTGACTCACGTTTGGCGGTCAGAACCAGTGTCCATGGCGTATTGATGGACATCTACGGAATGGGCGTGCTGATTCAAGGAGACAGTGGTATTGGTAAAAGTGAAACTGGCCTTGAGTTAGTCAAGCGTGGCCATCGGTTAGTGGCGGATGATCGGGTCGATATCTTTGCCAAGGATGAAATGACTCTCTGGGGAGAGCCTGCTGAGATTCTTCGCCATCTCTTGGAAATTCGTGGTGTCGGTATTATCGATGTGATGAGCCTTTACGGAGCTAGTGCGGTCAAGGATTCTTCACAGGTACAGATTGCCGTCTATCTGGAAAATTATGATACCAATAAGACCTTTGACCGTCTGGGCAATAATGCAGAAGAACTGGAAGTTTCTGGTGTCAGAATTCCTCGGATTCGCATCCCAGTTAAGACAGGACGCAATATCTCTGTAGTGATTGAGGCCGCAGCCATGAACTATCGGGCTAAGGAAATGGGCTTTGATGCCACCAAGATTTTTGAAGAACGACTGACTAATTTGATTAGCCAGAATGAGGTGAAAGATGCTTGATCCAGTAGCTTTTTCAGTCGGTCCCTTTAGTATTCGTTGGTATGCGATCTGCATTGTCACCGGCTTGATTTTAGCCGTCTATTTAGCCATGAAGGAAGCACCACGCAAAAGAATGATTCCAGATGATATTCTTGATTTCATTCTGATTGCCTTTCCCTTGGCCATTCTTGGAGCGCGACTCTACTACGTGATTTTTGAATGGTCTTATTATGGCAAGCATTCTCTGATTGAGATTTTTCAGATTTGGAATGGTGGTTTAGCCATTTACGGTGGTTTGATCACTGGAGCCCTTGTCCTCTATTTCTTTTCTCAGAGAAGGCTGATCAATCCTGTTGATTTCTTGGATATTGCAGCGCCTAGTGTCTTGATCGCTCAGAGCATCGGCCGTTGGGGCAATTTCTTTAACCAAGAAGCCTATGGAGCGGTGGTCAAAAATCTTAATTATCTGCCGTCCTTCATCCGCAATAATATGTACATAGATGGTGCTTATCGCCAGCCAACCTTCTTATACGAATCTCTTTGGAATTTACTTGGCTTTGCCCTATTGCTAATCTTACGACGCCGCCCTAAATTCTTCCTTCAGGGAGAATTGGCAGCCTTTTACCTGATTTGGTATGGCTTTGGCCGGATGATTATCGAGGGTATGCGGACTGACAGTCTCATGTTCTTGGGTGTGCGTGTATCTCAGTGGCTATCTGCAGCACTGATTTTACTAGGCATCGGCATTATGATTTACCAAAGAAAAAAACAAGCCCCCTATTATCAAGAATGAGAGGAGAATATTATGCTTGAAATTGCTTATACTTTAGTTGCTGTCGCTTTGATTGTCTTTCTAATCTACCTGACCCTCACTGTCAAAATACTCGGTGATAAGGCTGCAAAAATGCTGGATGAGACCGAAAATACGATCAAAGTGTTGACTTCGGATGTCAATGTCACCTTGCATCAAACCAATGATTTGATTGCCAAAGTCAATGTGTTGACAGATGATATCAACCACAAAGTAGCAACGATTGATCCGCTTTTCAATGCGGTGGCAGACCTATCCGAATCAGTCTCTGATTTAAACGATCAGGCGCGTGTTTTAGGAAAAAAAGCAGTCGCAGCAGGAAGCACGACAGCCAAAACAACAGCAGGTCTAACGGCCCTTCGTTTGTTTACAAAATTATTCAAAAAATAAGAAAGTAGGTTTACTATGGGAAAAATTTCATCACTTTTATTAGGTGCTGTGTCTGGTGCAGCTGCAGCGTACTTTCTAACCAGCAAAAAAGGTAAAGAAATCACTGAAAAAGTTCAAGACTTTGTCGTCGACTATCGTGAAGATCCAGACAAGACTCACGAAGCAGTTGTTCAATCAGTAAAGGACTTTTCAGATCAGGCTGTCAAGGCCATCAACCAAACCAAGGAAAAGGTTGAAAATGGCGAAATCACAGCAGAAACAGTATTGGAGTCTGTCAAGGATACGACCAAGTCAGTAGTAGACTATTCACAGGACAAATTCCAAGAAATCAAAGAAAAGTTTGAAAAAGAAGAGGAAATTCTTGAAGAAGAAATTTCTGATATCGTGGTGGAAGAAGGAGAAAAAGCCCCTTCAGAAGAAATTATCATTGATTTAGAAGATAAGTAAATTCAAATTAGATATACAAGATGAGGCTGGGACAAAAGAGTCCAAGCCTCATTTTTTGTTCGAATTGGAGCTTTGCTGCAGTGGTATAGGAATCAAAAATTACTACTATTTAGTTTTCCCTCAGCCATCTTGATTTTCGGCCAAGAAAGCGCTATTATATAAATAAAAGGGGGTGTTGGTATGAAAAATCTAAAAGTACTTGCCTTGCTTGGTTTAGGTTGCTGCTTACTGGCTTGTTCTCGACAGAAAGCTTCAGAGTCCCCTCAGTCCGGAAGCTCTGACTCTTCTTCTAAGGCTTCGAGCACGAGTCGAGCTAGCTCGAAAGCAGCTAGCAGTAGTCAATCTAGTGCTAATCAATCTAGCCCTAGCCAGAGTTCTGCTTCTGCGGAGTCGGAAAGTTCCAGTCAGACCAGTGAAAAGGTCAGAGAGGAGGAGACGCAGCCTTCTAGTAAAGAAACGTCTTCTCCAATCAGAAAGCGCCTGGAAGTTCCTATGCAGATCCAGCGAGCTTGGAATACTTGCGCACCGACCTCTGTCAGTATGATTCTAGCTTACAGGGGCGTTCAGGCTAGTCAGGAAGAATTGGCACGAGCGATGTGCACCGATGAGACTTTCGGCACCCATAATGTCAATGCAATCCGTGTCTTAAATCAATATTTATTTGGTTATGCGGAAGTGCCGGCAGGCCAAACGGGCTACCATCTTGCTACAGTGACTAGTAGCGCCCCGAACTCGGAAGATATGCGTCTTTTTAAAGAGCGCCTGCGCAAGAATATTGATGATGGCTATCCGCTTTACTATACGATTGATAATGCCTCCATCTACCCAGGCCACAAGGGTGAACACAATGTTGTGGGGACAGGCTATGAATTATCAGCAGATGGCAGTGATGTCCTTGCAGTTTATTACATCGATCCGTCCTACACCGTTCAGGATCCAGTCTATGGAGGGCTGAAAAAGGTAACTCCAGAAGAATTATTGGCAGCTATGTGTGTTTGTCAGGAACCAAATTACGCTTGGTAAAGAAAAGAAAAAACGAGATCTTTCGATCTCGTTTGATTTAATTCGTAGATAATCAATGTTTCTTTCTTCGAACAGTGCGATACCCTTGAATAATCATAAGACTTAGGACAATAGCAAGTGAGAAAGATAGAAAGGTGCTCATTTTTGCAGACAAAAAAATAAAGCTAAAAAAGACTGTCAAAATACAGAATAAAGCGATATTTATAAAGAAAAATAGCTCACGTAATTGTGATGCTGATTCTGCTTGGGGCAGGTATTCTTGATAGGATATTTCCTTAGTTTGTTCTGTCGAATCATGCAGGGGCGCTGATTCAAACTGTTTAAAATCTCTTACAGCCATTGTCTCTCTCCTAGTAGTACCTTATCATTCTATCATGTTTCTATGATTAGATATATTACAAGATAGTTACAAAACTAATAAAATCGAATTAAGAAATCATAAATCCTATTTTTTTGGTATAATAATGATATGAAAAAGATAATTATTACAGCAACAGCTGAAAGTATAGAACAAGTTCAAGCCTTATTGGAAGCAGGAGTAGATCGTATTTATGTCGGTGAGGAAAAATACGGTCTTCGTTTACCACATAACTTCACTTATGACGAATTAAATCGTATCTCACAAATAGTTCATCAGGCAGGAAAAGAAATGACCGTTGCCGTCAATGCTTTGATGCATCAGGACATGATGGACCAGATCAAGCCTTATTTGGATTTTCTTCAGGAGATTGAAGTGGACTATATCACCGTTGGGGATGCAGGTGTATTCTACGTCTTGCAACGGGATGGTTATAAGTTGAAGACGATTTATGATGCTTCGACCATGGTTACCAGTAGCCGTCAGATTAATTTTTGGGGCAAGAATGCTGGGGTATCAGAAGCTGTTTTGGCGCGGGAAATTCCATCGGCAGAACTCTTTAAAATGCCAGAAATCCTTGAAATTCCAGCAGAAGTCCTAGTTTATGGCGCAAGCGTTATCCACCACTCTAAACGTCCGCTTTTGCAAAATTATTATAACTTTACACACATCGATGATGAAAAATCAAGAGAGAGGGATCTCTTTCTTGCGGAACCGAGCGATCCTCAGAGCCATTATTCAATCTTTGAGGATAAGCATGGGACTCACATTTTCGCCAATAATGACTTGGACTTGATGACCAAGTTGACAGAATTGGTTGACCACGGCTTTACTCATTGGAAATTGGAAGGTCTCTATACTCCTGGTCAGAATTTTGTTGAGATTGCTAAGCTCTTTGTTCAGGCAAGAGATCTGATTGAAAAAGGTGAATTTAGCCATGACCAAGCTTTCTTGCTAGATGAGCTGCTTCACAAATTGCATCCGAAGAATCGTTTCCTTGATACAGGATTCTATGATTACGACCCAGACATGGTGAAATAGACAGGATTTTGTTGCCTTTAGCTAAGTGGGCATCACCAAAAAGCTATTTGCTCACCAGAAATGTTTTAAGAAAAGGCACAGATGAATCTGCGCCTTTTTGAGTTCTCATCTATAAAAGTGGAGTGCTGGTTATGATTTCCAATAATCATAATTGTAGGTGGCTAGGATCATTTGCGTAATCTCTTCAGGCTCTTCTTGAGCTCCGCCGGCTATCCAAAGAGAAATAACCCCCTCAACACTGGATAGGAAGATTTCCAAGGCGTATTTCTGAGGTATGTGAAAGTTCTCCTCTAAAAAACGCTGGGTAGCAGCTTTTTGCTTGTCGCTCAGAATGATACTGGTTATGAATTCCCGAATAGCTCCGCGAAAGTCAATATAATGGCTTCTAGTCAGGGCATTGATCAGACGTTCATTAGCACGCAGTATATGAAATTTGGCTATCATGAACCGTTTGGAATATTCGCCTTCTTCTTCAAAATGACTATAACTATAAAGTTGAGAAATGATGTCGCTTTTGAGGCTATCAATCATCTGATACTTATCTTGGTAGTGGAGGTAGAAGGTGCCGCGATTAATCCCTGCCCGCTTGCAGAGTTTGCTGATGGAGATAGTATCGAACCTTTCCTCAGATAGTAGCTGAATCAAGGCTTCTTTGATGTCTTCCTTGGTACTAGTTTTTCGTTTCTGGACCATTTTTTCTTCCTTCTTACTTAAATCAACACTTTGTTGATTTTTGATTATTGCTTTTTATCTAAGCTCATTATATAATATCTGTGATTTAGAATCAACACCTTGTCGATTTAAGGAGATGGGGTTTGAAAAGGAGAGAAGCGATATGGCTTATATTGAAATGAAACATAGCTTTAAACGTTATCAGGTAGGTGACACAGAAATTGTTGCTAATAACGATATTTCTTTTGAGATTGAAAAGGGGGAACTGGTCATTATCCTGGGTGCTTCTGGTGCAGGTAAGTCTACGGTGCTCAATATTCTCGGCGGCATGGATACCAATGATGAGGGAGATATCCTGATAGACGGTCAGAATATTGCTGACTACAATTCCCACCAGCTGACGGACTATCGTCGCAATGACGTGGGCTTCGTCTTTCAATTTTACAATTTGGTGCCTAATCTGACAGCCAAGGAAAATGTCGAATTGGCTTCTGAGATTGTCAAGGATGCTCAAGATCCAGTAGCCGTTCTAACTGCAGTTGGTATGGAAAATCGCCTCAATAATTTTCCTGCGCAGTTATCAGGTGGGGAGCAGCAGCGAGTGTCTATCGCTCGGGCTGTGGCAAAGAATCCCAAGATTTTGCTCTGCGATGAGCCGACAGGGGCTCTGGACTACAATACTGGCAAGCAAGTGCTGCAAATCTTACAGGACATGTCTCGCAATCAAGGAGCTACAGTGATTATTGTGACCCACAATGCAGCCTTGGCTCCCATTGCTGACCGGGTTATCCGCATGCACGATGCGAGAGTCAAAAGTGTTACAGTCAATGAACAACCACAGGATATAAGTACATTGGAGTATTGATATGAAGAGAAAGATTTATTGGAAAGATATTCTGCGCTCCTTCACTAGCTCTAAAGGACGTTTCCTATCTATTTTAATCCTCATGATGCTGGGCTCTTTAGCCCTTGTGGGACTCAAGGTCGCTCCACCCAATATGCGCAGAACAGCAACAGATTACTTGAAAGAGCAGCGAACCATGGACTTGGCTGTTATGGCGGACTATGGTTTGGATAAGGCGGATCAGAGAGAGCTGGAAGCTATCAAGGGAGCTGATGTCGAGTTTAGCTATTTGACAGATGTCACCGTGGACGAGGAGGCCCTCCGAGTATTCTCAGATACCAAAGATATTTCAAACTTTCAAGTGACCTCCGGTCGTCTTCCTAAGAAAGAGAAAGAAATTGCCCTGGCTAGCTTTTGGTCTAAGAAATATAAAATTGGCCAGGAGATTGATCTGACCGAAAAAGCCGGCAGCCGGTCAGTTTTAAAAAACAAGACCTATAAGGTCGTGGGATTTGTCAACTCAGCAGAGCTTTGGTCTGATAGAAATCTGGGCAATGCGACTAGTGGCAGCGGGGCTTTATCAGCCTATGCTGTAGTTAGCCCCAAGGCCTTTGATACAGATGTTTACAGTATTGCTCGCCTGCGCTATCATGATTTAGAAAAGCTGGCTCCCTTCTCTGAAAGCTATCAGGAGCATTTGGAGCAGCACCAGACTGCTTTGGACAAGAGCCTGGAAGATAACGGAGCGGCTCGCTTTAAGCGATTAGAGGCAGATGCCAAAAGCACCATTCAGAAGGGCCAAGATAAGATTGCTCAGGCTGAGAGCGAACTGACCCAAGGTAAAAAGCAATTAGAGCAAGCTCAGAATCAGCTGAACCAGCAAAAAAGCCAGCTAGATGCAGCCCAAGCTGCTTCTATCCTCCCTCCTGCTCAGCTCAGCCAGAGCCAGCAGCAGATTCAGGAAGCTGAGATTCAGCTCAATCAGAAAAAAGCAGAGCTAGCTCAGGCGGAACAAGACTTATCAGCTAGCAAGGACAAGCTAGCTGACATTGAGGCAAATCTGAGTCGTTTGAAAGAGCCGGCCTATCATAGCTATGACCGCAAGTCTCTGCCAGGTGGGAATGGCTATCATATGTATAAAAACTCCATGAATAGTATTGCCTCGATTGGTAATATCTTCCCAGTGGTGCTCCATCTGGTGGCAGCTATGGTGACCTTTACTACCATGACTCGCTTTGTTGATGAGGAGCGAACAAATGCAGGTGTCTTTAAGGCTCTAGGCTATCATAGCCATGACATCATTCGCAAGTTTGCTCTTTATGGTTTTGTGTCGGGGAGTCTAGGTACCCTCATAGGGATTCTGCTGGGGCATTATTTCTTGTCTGGAGTGATTTCTTCTATTATTACCAGAGGGATGGTGCTTTCTGCCCCTCATGCATATTTTTATATTTCCTATAGTTTACTGGCCCTTGGGCTTTCCCTTCTTTCCAGCGTTCTCCCTGCCTATTTGGTGGCGAGACGGGAGCTAACAGAAGAAGCAGCTCACTTGCTTTTGCCCAAGCCACCGGTCAAGGGCTCCAAGATTTTCTTGGAAAGACTGCCCTTTATCTGGCGACGTCTTAGCTTTACTCAGAAGGTCACAGCTCGCAATATCTTTCGCTATAAGCAGCGGATGTTTATGACTATCTTTGGTGTGGCGGGTTCGGTTGCCCTGCTCTTTGCCGGCCTAGGACTTCAGTCTTCTATTGGTGGTATTCCCAAACGTCAGTTTGAGGAGATTCTGCGATACGACTTGATTGTCGCTGCCAATCCTGGAGAAAATCAAGCTGAGCAAGACAAGCTGAAAAAGCTGCTGGCAGATGACTCGATTGCTGACTATCAGGAAATCCATAGTGAAACCCTAACAGAGAAATACAAAGGAAAAAAAGAGACAGAATCAGTCACTTTAATGGTTACGGACAAGGAAAATTTTGAACCTTTCATCTCGTTAGAAAGTCCTGACAGCCGACAGAAGCTGTCCCTGAATGACGGTGTAGTTGTTTCGGATAAATTGGCTCGTATAGCTGGAGTTAGCCCCGGTGGCAGTATAGAGCTGGGTGGCAAGCCTGTCAAGCTCGCAGCAGTCAATGAGAATCATTTTGGCCATTTTGCCTTTATGAAGGCGACTGACTACCAGAAAATTTACGGGAAAAAGCCTGAGAAAAATGCTTATCTAGTGCGACTCAAGGACTCTTCCAGCAAAAATATTGTCGATAAGGCCAATGAATTTATGAGCCTCAAGTCTGTCAAGAGTGTTTCCCAAAATGCAAGCATGGTGAAGCAGTTCAACGTTCTAGCTAATTCTCTTAATAATACGATGATGATTTTAGTGCTGATTTCCATTCTTTTAGCAGTCGTCATTCTCTACAATCTGACCAATATCAATGTGGCTGAGCGGATTCGCGAACTGTCTACTATCAAGGTTTTGGGCTTCCATAATAAGGAAGTGACCCTCTATATCTATCGAGAGACCATTATTCTGTCAGTGATTGGGATGGCAGTTGGGCTTCTAGGCGGTTTCTTCCTGCATCGTTTTTTGATTGAGAAGGTTGCGCCTAGCATTATCAGCTTAACCCCTCAAGTAAGTCCTTCAGTCTATCTGTTTCCTCTAACAGCAGTGACTCTTATTCTGACCTTGCTTGGCTTCTTTGTCAACTACCGCCTCAGACGGGTGGATATGCTGGAAGCACTCAAGTCTGTCGATTGATAAAAAAACGTTTCAAAACTTTCACTCACTTGATGGGTGGAAGTTTTTTTGAACTTTGATATAATATTCCTTGTAAAGAAAGAGAAAGATACACGATGACACGAAAAATTGCCTTATTATCCGATGTGCATGGGAATAGCACAGCCTTGGAAGCAGTGCTGGCGGATGCGGAAAGCCAGCAAGTAACAGACTATTGGTTTTTGGGGGACTTGCTCCTGCCAGGAACCGGTCGCAGAAATATCTTGGATAGGATGGAGCAGCTGCCCATCAGCCTCCAGGTCAGGGGGAATTGGGAAGACAGTCTCTGGCATGCCTTGCACCTAAAGCTGGATTTGGATCGTCCCAGTCATCTCTACCTGACCCGGCTCTGTCATTTTGTCCTAGAGGAAATCCGTCCTGAAGAGATTGAGCGCATGCAAGAACTTCCTCTGCAAATCTTGGCAGAAGTAGAGGGATTGAAGATTGCGGTCAGCCACCATCTGCCAGATAAGAATTGGGGGCGGGAGCTGATTCATATTGGCGAGCAGAGTGATTTCGACCGCCTTTTTGAAGGAAATGACTGTGCTATCGCTGTTTATGGTCATATTCACCAGCAGTTTCTCCGCTACGGGACTAAGGGGCAGTTGATTATCAATCCCGGCTCTATTGGTCAGCCATTCTTTCTAGATTCGGCTTTGCGTCAGGACTTGCGAGCCCAGTATGCCATTTTAGAGATAGATGAGACTGGTCTGAAAAATATTGATATGCGTCGTGTGGCTTACGATGTGGAGCAGGAGCTACAATTGGCTCGGGAGCTCCACTTGCCTTACTATGAGATTTATCGGGAGAGCTTGGTCAATGGTATCCACCATACCCATAACCACGACCTGCTACGGGAAATCAGTGAGCGGGAAGGCTATGCAGATGAGATTGCAGCTTTCTTAAAGTCCAGTCGTAACTCTTGAAGTTACACCTTTTTTGGGATATAATAGTGAGAGAAAATGATGAGGGAGGAGAAAAAATGCAGATTTCTAGCCGTTTTACCATTGCCACCCATATGCTCATTGTACTGGCTTTGGAGGGGAAAAAACAAAAATTGACAAGTGATATCCTTGCTGGCAGTGTCGGAGTCAACCCGGTCATTATCCGCAAGACCTTGTCCCAGCTCAAGAATGCCGGGATGATTACCGTTGCTCGTGGGACTGGAGGAGCAGAGATTGCCAAAGATTTGAAAGACATTAGCCTTTTAGATGTCTATAGTGCCGTTGAATGTTTGGGCAAGAGCGGCCAGCTCTTTAGCTTTCATGACAAGCCCAATCCAGACTGTCCTATCGGCAAGAACATTCACAATGTCTTAGACGATCGCTTGGCAGCTATTCAGGCAGCTATGGAAGCTGAATTGGCTCAGACCAGCCTTGCCGAAGTTGTCGCAGCAACCGAAAAAGAAATTAAAGAACAATCTGTTTCCTAGTGAGCAGGTTGTTTTTTGTTAAGAATTTTGCAAGATGTAATTATTGACATTACATTAAAACCTGCTATACTAATAGATGTAACATAAACAATTACAATTCAAAATAATCTTTCGGAGCAAATGGAGATGTGGAAAACCATATCAAGGAACCTATCTCTGTTTTGGAGAAATAAAAAAAGATAGAGCAGGCGGACTGCTAACATTTAAAATTAAAGAGAGGAGAAAGTACATGACTTTTGAATATCAAAGCAAGATTTATCTAGGAGAGGTGGCACTTTATGTAGCAGACCTAGCAAGACAAAAGGACTTTTATCAGCGCGTTTTAGGGCTGGAGCTTTTGGAAGAACAGGACGGACAGGTGGCTTTGGGCAGGGACGGACAAGCGCTGGTGAAACTCTTAGCAACCAGTGGCCGGCAGTCAGCTAAGTCGGCTTACGGTCTTTATCATCTGGCACTCTTGCTTCCAAGCCGTCAAGCTTTGGCGGATATCCTTAAGCATTTATCAGAAAATAGAGTTCCTATGGTCGGAGGGGCGGACCACGGTTATAGTGAAGCCATTTATCTGGAGGATCCAGAAGGCAACGGCATTGAGCTTTATCGGGACAAACCTCAGGCTGATTGGGATATTCGAGAAGATGGCCGCATTATCGGAGTGACGGAAGCGCTCGCGGCTCAAGAAATCTATGAACTAGGTCAGGAAGTCCAGCCGTTTAGTATTGCTACAGGCACTCGTATGGGCCATGTCCATCTGTCTGTAAAAAATAGCAGAGCAGCCAATCATTTTTACCAAAAGCTTCTAGGCTTGGAGGATAAATTTTCTGTACCTTCTGCTAGCTGGTTGGCATCCGGAAACTACCATCATCATTTAGCAGTCAATGAATGGGGAGGTTCTCACTTGAATCATCGCCAACCGAAGCAACTGGGACTAGCCTATTTTGAAGCGCAAGTTCAAGGAAAAGAAGACCTAGTAGCAATTTATGAAAATGCTCTGGAGCTGCAGGCACCAGCCCGATGGATTAGCTCCCAAGAGCTAGAAGTCACAGACCCAGATGGGATTGTGGCAAAAGTTAAGACAAGAGTGGTATAATAAGGCATATCAAGAAGTAAAAAGAAAGAAAAAATATGTACAAGAATTATTATACATCGCCGATTGGCCGGATTCTTATCTTGACGGACGCAAATGCCTTGTTGGGACTTTGGCTTGAGGGCCAGAAATATTTTGGGGCAGGCTATAATCTGGAGCAAGCGCAACAGGGAGAGACAGAAGTCAGCCGACTCGTATCTACTTGGTTGGATGCTTATTTTAAGGGAGAAAATCCCGCGACAGATGAAATTCCATTGGCACCTCAAGTGACTGAGTTCAGAAGCAAGGTTTTGACAGTGCTGCAGAAGATTCCCTATGGACAAACGGCTACCTATTCAGATATTTTGCGGGAGCTTCAAGCCGAGTACGGTAAGATTGGCTCTGCTAGAGCAGTCGGTGGTGCCATAGGCCACAATCCCATTTCCCTTTTGATTCCCTGTCATCGAATTGTCGGAAGCGACGGCAAACTAACCGGTTATGCCGGTGGCCTTGATAAAAAAGCCTTTCTACTGGAGTTGGAGGCTGGGGAGAAAACAACAGGATAAATAAAACTATTGATAAGCTAAAAAAGCACCGAACGGTGCTTTTCTGTTATTCTAATCAAAATACAACAAGTCTTTGCTAGTTTCGGTGAAGAGTTCAAAACCATTCTTAGTGACATAGCCGCAGTCTTCGATGCGGACACCGACCTTGCCAGGGATGTAGATGCCAGGCTCAACAGAGAAGCACATGCCTTCTTCGATGACCATGTCGTTGC
>CAJPQE010000042.1:0-14076 GCA_905372795.1 Streptococcus cristatus
CATAAGGACAGTCCTTTCTATATGGTTTTTATAGCCAATGTATTGGGTGATGCTCTCGTCTTTGTCGGTGGTATCCTAGGCCTCCATTTCTTAGGAGGATTTGATTTCTCTAAGTCAGTCGCGGTTGGCCTTACTCCTTTTATCCTGCCAGACTTGCTAAAAATGGTTGTCATCACCATCATCAGCATTCCTATTTTTAAGAGTCTGAAATTTCATCCCTACTTTTCAGAGAAATAGAAAAAACTGATAGAGCTTTCTCTATCAGTTTTTAAATGCATCCACGAGAACTTGGAATTCTTCATTAGAAAGTGTAATTCCCTTGCCCATTTTGCTGTGGTCTGGACTCCAAGTCCGAATATCATACTTAGCTGGTGCCCCATTAAAGCTAACGCGATTAAGCTCCTTGGTCCAGCCCTTGTCATTTTCAGACAGGACCAGAAGTTTTTCTTCGATTTTGAATGTAAATTCTGCCATATTTCACCTCTTGTTTTATTTTCCAACTAATAATTCGTAAAAGAATTTACAATTTAGGGAATTTTGTTATATAATATATTGTAACAAGTTATGGAGATTTTAGCTATGAAAAAATATCTCGAAATGATTTTACAAAAGACAAATGAGTTCATTAACTATAAAAAGACAGATAAGGAAGAGGACGACAAGAGTCATATCCTGCATACAATTGACTTGGCTCTGCGAAAAAATTCTGGTGTCCATGTTATTTTTCTGGATAAGAATTTTACTGGAGATATTGTCAAATATGACCGTGACCGCCAGCAGTTGATTGTCAAAAATTTCAAAAAAAGCATGACGACCATCATCCGAGTGCCTGATATCCATCGCATCAGTCTAGTCCCCAATAACATCCGTGAAGCCCAGAGAAAAGATATTCGGCTCGAAAACCGCAAATTCAAAAAATAACTCTTCAAATCAAAAGCGATTTGAAGAGTTTTATTTTTTAAAAGCAACAGCAGAATTTTTAAAATAAGGACTTCCACTATCTATTCGTATCCACCATGTAGGCAAGGCCTACTTGATAAGCACAATTCTCCAACTTTCGCGCCTGATTAAGCCCGAACAGTCACACTAGTGCCATCTTCTTTATACAAATTGATTAAACCTTCCTTGCGGGCACGAACCATATCACCAGGTTGGACTGGCTGCGGAACGGTAATCGTCAGTAATTCCATTGGATTTGGCGCACGGTCAATCTTATTTCCTTTTTCATCATGGAGGTCAGTAATGTAGGTTTCAAAATGGCGGAAACCAGGCCCATAGAATTCCACTTGATCGCCTTCATGGATAACATTCCGCTGGCGAATCGTTGCAGTTTGTGTAGCATCATCATAAGCAACTACTTCTGCTACAAATTTGTATTCTGGAATCTTACGACGGGCTCCAAAAAGCTGCTCATTCTCAGTTGGCGTATGATAGTAGAAACCAGTTGCCAGCTCACGTTGAGCTACTTTCCACATTTCATCTACTAGATCTTGCTTAATAGCTTCAAACTTTTCTGGGCTTTCCAAATAGGCGTCTACAGCTGCTTTGTAGCAGTTGGTCACCGTCGAAACATAGTGAATTGACTTCATTCGACCTTCGATTTTCAAACTATCAACACCGTTTTCAATCATATCAGGAATGTGGTCGATCATGGACATATCAACAGCTGACATAGAAAATTCTTCTGGAATTTCACCCTTCAAACTCTTGCGTTCTTGACCGAAAGGCATGTCGTACAAATCATATTTCCAGCGACAAGATTGCGAGCAGCCACCACGGTTGGCATCACGCATACTCATATGATTGGAAAGGGTACAACGGCCAGAGTAAGAAATACACATAGCCCCGTGAACGAAGGCTTCGATTTCTACATCGGTACGCTTGCGAATCTCGGCCAGCTCAGCCATGGAAACCTCACGTGCCAAAACAACCCGAGTCAAACCAAGATTTTTCCAAAACTCAAGCGTTTCATAGTTGGTTGCACTAGCCTGCGTTGACAAGTGAATCTCCAAACCAGGTGCTTCAGAAGCTGCAATCGCAATCAAGGCTGGGTCAGAAACAATAACAGCCGCAATCCCAATGTCTCGCAAACGACGGAACCATTCTCCAGCACCGGCTTCATTTCCTTCGTGCATGACCATATTGGCCGCTACATAGACCTTGGCACCATGCTCAGCTGCAAATTGGACACCTTCTTCCATTTGCTCAAAAGTGAAGTTCCCCGCACGGCTGCGCAAACCATAGGCTTGACCACCAATAAAAACAGCATCTGCTCCATAGCGAACAGCTACTTTTAACTTTTCTAACGTACCAGCTGGTGAAAGCACCTCTGGACGTTTTAATTTTTTTGTCATCTTTTCTCCTATTTGCAATATAAAAGTATTGATGTTTAATCCTATCTATTTTATAGCAATTTACCGCTAAAAGCAAGATGGAGCCTAGTTTTTTGACAATTCTAATCTTCTATCTCTATCTTCTTGATAAACATTTCAGAATATAGTGTGATTAGTTGAGGCAAGCAAAAAGCCAGAAGTCTTAAACTTCTAGCTTTTCTTTCAAAATTTATTCTTCCTCCTTCTTTTTATTAAATTGTTTGTATCCGAAGAATCCAGCAACTAGAACAACCAATACGCCGATGACAATCCAAGTAGTTTGACTTGAGCTATCTTTCTTCGTATCGCTAGCTTTGTCCGCTGATTTTCCTTTTTCTGCTTCAGCTAGGAGGTTTGCTTTGTTATAGCCTGTATAGACAAGATCTGCATCTTTACCTTTTTCCTTCTTAATCTTTTCTTCCATCTCTGCTTCGACTGCTTTGATTTCCTTAAAGATTTTTTCTGATCGTTCCAAGGCTTCCTTCGTCACTTCTGGTCCAGCGGCTTTGGCTTGTTCATCTGTGTAGTTTGCATATTTGGCATCGCGTTCAGTTTGTTCTTTATCCCATTCAGCTTCTTTTTCTTTCCATTTTTCTTGGATGCTGTTACCAAAGATTTCTGGATATTTCATAACCATTTGGTCAATATGCCAAACAGTCCAATACCAAGATTTTCCGTCATATTTAGTAGAACGGTTCTTGAAAGCTTCGTAAGTATCTTCTACATTACCATAGAATGGTACATATGGTGTGTTGCGACTTTGTGCCAGACCCAACCACATAACACCGCCAAAGGCATTTGGCAGGTTTGGTTTGATTTGATAAACGTGGGCGTCGATTACATTTTCGTTACCTAGTGCATATTTGTAAACATTGCCATCGATTTTCTTACCGACTTCAACTAAGTCATCTGCTTTATATTCTGGCAAATGTTCAAAACGATTTCTTTGTTCCGCGATCACATCATGAACTGTGTATTTCTTATTTGGATCAGTTGGTTCGCGCAAGAGATCAAAAGCTTCATCGTCATAATTTACTTTTGCCTGTGGATCCATCCACTTGATACCTGCGTAGGTCCGAGAACGGTTACGTTCCATATATTTATCAGGTCCGTATGATTTAGCAATCATAAAGTTGCCATCTTTGTCGGTCTTATAGTTGTCTGCTTTTTTAGCTACTTCTTCCACATCTTTAGAAGCAATGACATTTTCCTTATCGTTCAAGTCAACGTGACCAAGATAGTAAGTGTTCGCAAAGACAGCATACTTATTCGTTGGGAATTTGATGGCTACATATTGGTGACCAGACAGGATTTCCATGTACCAAAGTTCGTTTTTATCAGCAGCAACGATGATATTTCCTTCTGCTGACCCTTTTTCATCCAGAACTTTCGCAACTGTCTCAATAACCTCACGTGCTGTTTTTGCACGAGGCAAAGCAAGGTCAACTAATGATGCTTCTGGAAGACCATCTTTTACAAGTGGGTCTTCTTTTAGCACTTTATCGTTTGGTGTTGCTGAAACGGTCGCTGTCATAGCTACACCAAGTTCATTAAAGCCATGCGCAGCGAAGTTTCCGTTACTTCCGTTGTCACGATCAGAGTCGTAGACAGCTGTGTATTTCATTTCATTCGCCAAATGCGGATAGGTAAAGCCATTTGACTCATCTTCTATCTTATCGCCATCTTTATAGGTCTTAGCTGGCACAACTACATAGTTTTGATTGTGCCGACCACCGTCAGGGGCGTATGGATAGTCCTCTGTCCGACCAAATAGAGTAGAACCATCTGCTGTTAGGTCTTTACCGACAATAAAAGCAGAACACGCTTGTGCCACATGAACAGGCAAAAGAGCAACTAACATTGCAAGGAACATTAGTCTGAGCAGTATTTTCTTCATAGTCTATCTCCTTTTGACTATCTGCGGGGCTGGAATCAACTCCCAGTCTAAACAACATAAACCGTAATACCTTAACATTCCTATTTTAGTATACTCTCTTTCTAATCTTTTTGCAAGCGTTTACACAAGATTGTGTATATTTTTTATCTAATCTATATTTCCTCTACTTTTTTCTCAAATCAGAGCAGATAAACTAAAAAATAGCCCCATCTTATTTAGAGGAAAGGCTATTATTTTTTATCTTATCAGAACACATCCTGCTATAAAATCTTTATAAGCAATTCACTAGAGATTTTAGCAGAGCCGACTTGAGCTTCAAAGGATTTACCTCACTTTTTTAGCCAGCATAGTCGCAAAGCGCAGCTGAATTCGATTGCCGTTTTCATCACGGCGATGGAGGTGGCCAGGATTTTCATTGTACTTGACCAACTCCCAGTCTTTATAATACTCGACAAGCTCGCCTTCCTTAAAAGTAAATGGGAAGAGAACAGTGCAAGGGAAGTCCTCTGTATCCATAGCGCAGACGATGAGATTGTAGCCACCAAGCGCTGTATGTTCTTGCATATTGCGGATAATATCTGGAATCCGCTCCGCCTGCAGGAACATCAGAACAACGGTAGAGACGATCAAGTCATAAGTCTGGGTCAGACTAGCTGAGTTGATATCGTAAGTTCCCACTGGCAGATCCAAATCTTCCTGCTCGACAATGCTACGTAAAATCTCCAGTGCCAGCTCATTCTGATCTACAGCCGTCACTTCAAAGCCCTGCTTGGCTAGAAAGAGAGCATTGCGGCCTTGACCACAGCCTAGATCTAAGGCTCGTCCTGGGCCAACCGTCTGCATAGCTTCCAAAACCTCTGAGTGAACTGGATTGCTGCCGTATTTCTTAGGGAAGTAATCCTCAGGCCGACAGTAAAACTCCAAATACCACTCCAAATCATCTGTCAAGGCTTCGACCCGATGCCAAGCTTGGGGCTGGGCAAAAGGATTGTCCTGACCAGCTTCAAAGATGTGCTCAGCCAGCTCCTCACCTTCCTCTGACATCTCAATAAACTTAAGGCGTCCCTTGAGAACAGTGATTTTGCCCCAAGTTCCCTCTTTGGTATTGTGCTTATTCTTGACCAATTCGGGCATGGTCTCAGCTGTCCACACCGGCATGCGTTTATAAGCTAGCAATTTTTCTGTCATAAAAAATCCTTTCTCTGAAAGCCAAATTTCAAAATTTTAACTGTCTTTATCATACTCGAAAAGAGCAGACTTGACAAGTGCTAAGGCATTCAAGGTATCACTATCAAAAAAGCAAGAAATGATAAAGTAGTCAATTCTTGCTCATATCATGCATTAAGTTTTGTTTTATAAATTATATCCCTGCATCTTATACGGCAGCTTGTCCTGAAGAGCTTTCATCTTGTATTAAAGTTTTTCATCTGTCTTGCGATGTCGCGGTTTTGCTCGCGGCGTTTGATGGACTCGCGCTTGTCGCAAGAGTTATTTGTCAGTAGTTTTATCGTTTTCCTTGTAGACTCTAGTTTTCTTTTTGTGGATGGGTTTCAACCCAATGCTTGAAATCATTAAAAGATCGAATCTGTGTTTTCTCTCCAGTTGTTTCATCTGTGGCATAAAGTTCCATTACATCCTGACCTTCGGGCGCAAACCAATGAATTAAATCATTAAACCACTCCTCCTCATTGTATTGCTCTGGACGGAAATAGATTTTATTCATTTCTTTTATATTTGTTGAAATTTCTGGATAGAGTTTTGCAAAATTAGTGCCTGAAAGATCTAAATTACCTTTATCATAAGAAGCTACTAAGTAACCTGGTCCATATCCTAAGTGATAATTTGATGTTGAAGAACTAATCTGACTCTCTATACCTCCTTTTTTCCAATTGGTAGCCATAGGCGAAGAAGCCTCCACAGGAAAAATTGTGATATCCTCTTTACTTAAAAATTCATTGAACTCATTTTCTGACATCTTCTTTTCGATTTTTCCCGTATCCAACGACAGAATTACGTATATAGTTTTTTCTATCTTACCGCCTTCGTTCGAATACATGCTAAAGGATAAATACTCTTTTCCATCCCTTGAGAACTGCTCCTGAATCTGCTTAAGCCTATATGTATTCTCTCGTCCTAACAAACTATAGATATCGACTTCTTTGCTAGTTATTTTGGTCGAATCATGCAAATTATAAATCTTGATTTTGAAATATTCCTCTTTATTTACTTTAGATGAACTTACACTGTCATATTCATCCAAACTGTTGTATTTAAAATCCGTTATATAATTTTGACTATAGCGAAAAGAATCATTTTCTTTACTGTCAACCAAAACATATTTATCTTTATTAAATAGCTGTATTCCTTCAACACAATATTCACTCTTAGCATATTCTTTCTTCTTCCCACCTAGAAAAAAAGTCAGTGAAGCCAAGGAAGTCAGAATCAAACAGAATATAAATATGAAAAATTTTTTATTGAGTTTCATTTGCTTACCACCAGTTTTTAATTCATCTAGCCATTTATTTTGATAGTCCTCGGAGTCAATCCACTTTTTTCATCAATCTTTCACCAAAAGTGGTCATCCTCAGACCTGTTCCTTTCCATTATAGCATAAATCAAAAATCAGAGTTAAATACTAAAAAAGACCGGTCGCCCAGTCTTTTAATGTCATTAGACATCTTCCCCTGTGGCTACTATTCACTTCTTTGCCCAGCTCAATCATTTTGATGAGACTCTTTCCACTTTAAAAAATCTTCATAAGAATTAATAGGTGTTACTTCACTAGTTTCCTTATCAGTTATAGAAAGAGAAAGCTTATCTTGCCCTACTGGAGCAAACCAGTGCATTAGTGTATCATACCATTCTTCTGGGCTAATATTGCCTCGACGAGTGTAAATCTTTCCTTCACCAGAATTCATTTTTTTTACAATCTCAGGGTATCGTTTCGAGATATTTAAATCATCAGGTATTTTACTTCCTTTGACTGAACCAGGACCTATACCTTGAAAGCCCGAAGCAAGATTGTATGAGTCAGTGAGGTGATCCCACAAGCCAGAAGTGATGGATACTTCATCGAATTGTAATTTAGATTCAACAAATTCTTTTGAATAATCAATTATCTCCTCAGTATCCACATTAAAGAGGATTTCTTTAATTCTCGGTGAGCTGTTTTCTTTTATTAGCCTAATGTAAATATAATCCTGCCCTTGAATGTTTAGAATATCGCCAGATAAGTCAACCCCTAACGAAGGATCATAATGTCGAACAATTTCAAAAATATCCAGTCTTTTCTTAAACTTCTTCGTCTTTAGATCATAGACATTAATAAAGTAATACTCTCCTTCATTCTGATGACTATCAGCTCGATTTTCCTCACTATAATCGAACTGCCAATCATCCAAATAAAAATTATTTTGCCCAACTTTTAATGCATTAAAGCCCTGTTCAGGTGTCTTACTTGTCACAAACACAAGCTTTCCATCTTCCAATTGCTCAAATCTAAGATCATCAACATAAAGTGTATATTCACTCCCGAAACGCTCTTCTTCTACTGGCGATTGGTGATGGAGGAATAGAGCTCCAAGTAAAGCCGTAAGAAGAATGATTAAAAAGATACTTTTTTTCGATTTTATAACTTTCATTTCTTAACCTCAAGTAATTTACTGAAGAATTCATCGCATATTTATATATTCTATCTGTCCGTAAGATGGCTTCCGAATTACATTCCTCATCCTTTCCATTATAGCATAAATCAATTGACAGAGTTAAATACTAAAAAAGACCGGTCACCCAGTCTTTCATCTTGTATTAAAATTTTTCATCTGTCTTGCGATGTCGCGGTTTTGCTCGCGACGTTTGATGGATTCGCGCTTGTCGTAGTCGTGCTTCCCTTTGGCTAAGCCCAGGAGGAGCTTAGCATAGCCGTCCTTGAGATAGACCTTGAGCGGCACCAGCGTCATCCCAGTTCCCTTGGTCTCCTGCTCCAGCTTTTGGATCTGCTTCTTATGCAGCAGCAGCTTTCTGCGGCGCTCAGACTCTTGGTTCCAGATATTGCCCTCTTCATAAGGCGCGATATGGACATTGCTGAGCCAGGCTTCACCGTTCTTGATCTGGGCAAAGCCGTCTTTGAGATTGATGCGGGCGGCACGAACACTCTTGATTTCCGTCCCAGTCAGCACCATGCCCGCCTCGATTGTATCCACGATGGTGTAGTCGTGTCTGGCCTTTTTATTTTGCGCGACGACCTTTCCTTCTCCCTTTGCCATGCTTGGCTCCTTTCTTGACTATTTCCTTGTAAAATGCCTTCTGGCTCTTGCCCTTCTTGGACTTCTTATCTTTCTTGTCTCTATTGCCTTTTTCTTTGGAAGAATGGCTGCGCTTGTCATCCTCACAACGTCTCTTTCTGCCTGACTTGCCCCTACCACTCTTACTTGTCTTTTCTACCAGATCAAATTCACTAGGCAGGTATTCAAAGTCTATCTCACCTGTAGCCTTATCCGCTCGGACCAGCTTAATGCGAATTTGCTGACCGACCTTGAAGACTACGCCGGACTTTTCTCCTTGCAGGGTCATCGTCCGCTCATTGTAGCTGTAAAACTCTGGCAGGTTGGTAACATGAATCAAGCCTTCGACTGTATTGGGTAGCTCGACGAAAAGTCCAAACTTAACCACGCTTGAAACTACGCCGTCAAACTCTTCTCCAACGAATTCTTCCATGTACTCAGCCTTCTTCATAGCTTCGACTTCACGCTCTGCCTCGATAGCCCGACGCTCTCGGCTGGAAGACTGACTGGCAATCTCTGGAATCACTTGCTCAAAATGCTCTGCTATTTCTTTAGACTGTCCATAATCCCGCACCATCCGGTGAACCAGAAGGTCCGGATAGCGGCGAATCGGACTGGTGAAATGCGTATAAAACTCCGATGCCAGACCATAGTGGCCGTGATTGTGCTCAGAGTAGCGAGCCTGCTGCATGGAGCGCAAAAGCATCATGGACAGGACATCCTCATAAGGCTGGTCCTTGACCGCCTCCATAATATCCTGCAGGGTCTGCTGACTCATAGAGCTAGCCGTCCCGTATATCCGAATCCCAAAACTAGAGGCGTAGTCGATAAACTTCTGCACCTTCTCCGCCTTAGGCTCCTCGTGGATCCGATAGATGAAGGGCAGATTTAGCTTAGCAAAATGCTCAGCTACCGTCTCATTCGCCACCAGCATAAAGGACTCAATCATGCGTTCGGCAATCCCCCGCTGACGCAGGACAATGTCTACTGGCCGTCCTTCCTTGTTGACTATGATTTTGGCTTCATTGGTGTCAAAGTTGAGCGCACCGCGTTTAAAGCGCATGCTTTCCAGAATCTCATGTAGCTGGACCATACTGTCAATACTAGGCACAATGGTCTTGAACTGCGCAGCCTTTTCCTTACCTCCTGCGATGATGTCGTTGACATCGCTGTAGGTCATGCGGAAGGTCGTTTTAATGACAGACTGAGTAATGGTATGCTTGACCACACGCCCCTTGGCATCAATCTCCATGATCGCCGACTGGGTCAGCCGGTCCACATTGGGATTGAGGGAGCAGATTCCGTTTGACAGTCGCTCTGGCAGCATAGGCACCACGCGGTCAGTCACATAGACGGAGGTTGCTCGATTGAGGGCTTCCTTGTCCAGCTCAGATCCTTCTTTGACATAGTAGGACACATCTGCGATATGGACGCCCAGCTCAAAGTTGCCATTTTTCAAGCGCTTTATATGGACCGCATCGTCCAAGTCCTTGGCATCCGCCCCATCGATGGTAAAGGTAATCTCTTCACGCAGGTCCAAACGTCCTGCCAAATCACTCTCAGTCGGTGCATCAGGAACTCGCTCGGCTTCTTCCAAGACCTTTTCTGGAAATTCGGAGACAATGTCCATGGACTCCAGCACTTCTAGTACATCAATACCTGGATCGTTGACATGACCGACCACATCGACCAGACTAGCCACGAAGAAATCGTGTTTCTTGGTCGGATACTTGTCAATAGCGACCTTGAGCACCTCTGTGCCATCAAGGACCAAGGCTGGTTTTTTAACATAAATAGGCTGGCGGATTTTCTGATTTTTCGAGCGGATATAGCCCGCATACTTGGGCTTTTCCTCATCCAGAACCAGCTGGCCAACCGCTAACGTCAGACTGTGCTCCAAAATATCGATAATCTTAGCCTCAGCTGATGTTCCCTTGATCCGGTCTGCCACCTTGGTAATGACCACTTCCACCGTATCGCCATCAATGGCATGATTGACATCATTACGGCTGACAAAAAGATCATCCTCTTCTTCATTCAAGGTGACAAAGCCAAAGCCATTTTTGTGGGCATGAAAAACACCTTTGAGCGTCAGACGCTCCTGCTTTTTCTTCTCGTAAAGCTCAATCCGCCCCTCATCATCAAAGCGAATCTGATGCTTTCTTTCCATTTGGGAGATCATCTTGACCAAGTCACTAAAGTCCTTGGAAGACTCTTTCCCCAGAGCAGCCGCCAGCTCATCCACGCTGGCCTGCTGCTTTTCTTTTAAATATTCTATAATTTCTGCTTTCATACTTTCTTTCTATACTATGTGGGACTCTTGATATTCCCCTCTTTTTAAACTTTAAAAAAAGGCCAAGACAAAGTCAGAGCCCATTTTATTTACTAGATAATACTGCCAATATCAAGGCAATCAGCAACCAGACAAAGATCAAAAATCCTGTCAGACGCTGCATCACAGCTTCAAATCCCCGTGCTTTTGACCGCTCAAAAAGGTCGTTGGCACTCGAATCAAACACGTTACTAGATTGGTTTTTAGTTGGTTGCATGAAAATAGCAATGACAATAAAACCTGATAAAATGACTAAAATCGTTAATAATAGGCTATACATAAATAAAACTCCTTAAAATCCTTTCTATTTTACCATAAAATCTACTTAGATTCAAGATGTAAGGTTACTTTTCTTTCCTTGGGGCAGTACTTCAATACCTCAATCTTATCAGGATGAGTCTTACTATTCTTACTGGTCAGATAATTCTGACTGCCGCAACTGGAGCATTTCAAATGAATTTTAACGCGCACTAGATTTCCTTCTTTTTCAATAAATTTCCAAAACAAAAAAGGTTGATAAGGAGACTCAGCCCCACTAAGCCTGCTGTAGCATAAAAGACTGAATGATAGCCTGCTGTCGCTGCAATAGCCGAGCCTGACATGGGGCCGATGACACCACCCAGATAAAAGAAAATCTGGTTGTAGCTAAAGATTCGAGAAATCCCAAACTTAGGCGTAATTTTGCTCAATAGGGCATTGACCCCTGGCACCAAAGCTCCAGTCCCTAAACCAAACAAGAAACGGTAAAAACCGAGTTGGAGCGAAGAGCCTGCATGAGCACAGAGCAGGTAAATGATAATAGAATAAAACTGAGCTAAAACGAGCAAACGATGATTGCCCATCCGATCCCCCATCCGACCTAAAATACTTGAGCTCAGCATACTAGACAGCCCCATACTCGAAACAATCAGGCCAGATACAAAAATTAAATTGTCCGTTTGGCCTAACTCCCGAATATAAAGGGAAAGAATCGGACCAATAGACTGGGCTGCAAACTGGATAACAAAGCTAGTCAGAAAAAGAGTTAGCAATAGCTTGGGATATCTAATCTGACGAATCAGTTCTCCAAATCCAATCTCCTCTTCCTTGGTGACCGGCCTAAAATCTTCTCGGATGAAAGCAGCCGTCATCAGGGTCGCAATCAAAAAGAAAAAGCCAATCAGTAGAAAGACATTGCGGATGCCAAAGACTTCAGCAATCACTCCACCAATCAAGGGTCCCATGAGATTGCCCGCAACGACACCTGTTGCCAAAGTTCCCAGCGCATAGCCCGTCTTTTCCTTAGGAACCTGACTGGCAATCAAGGCGGTGCTGTTGGGCACATAGCCCGCAAAAACGCCGTTGAGAAAGCGCAGAACCAAGAGCCAAAAAATATTAGGCACAAAGGCAATGCCACCCATGGTAAAGACCATAGCCGTAGCAGCCCGAATCATCATAGGTTTACGGCCATAACGGTCAGCCAAACTGCCCCAGACAGGGGATAAAAAGGCTGCCGAAACAGCCGAAAGAGCAATGCCAAGACCAGCATAATACTCCACCTCATGACCACGCGCTCCTAGCTGCTCCACAAAAAGGGGCATGAAAGGAGTGACCAGAGAAATACTGGCACCTGTCAGGAAATTCCCAAACCAGGCGATTTTCAGATTATGTTTCCAATTTACTTGTATCGTGATAGAATCATCTTCTTTCTAATTTCTGCAAAGCATCGCGAAGCTGCTGTCTTGTTTCCTCAAGCGAGCCATTATTATCAATCAGCACGTCCGCCCTCTTTCGTTTTTCTTGGAGAGATAGCTGAGCTGCTATGCGTTTTTCTGCCTCTTCCTGATTCAGAGCATTTCGATTCATAAGGCGACTGAGCTGAGTTTCCTCCGTCACATCTACCAGCCAGATTTGGTCAAACCAGTTATCATATTCTAACTCAAATAGCAAGGGAAGATCCATAAAAAAGACAGCTTCCGTCTCTGCCAACAAGTCCCGTCTGCGAGCCAGTTCCTCTCGAATAATCTCGTTCTGAAGCTGGCTGGACTGCGCCAAGAGGTCTGGATTCCCAAAAATCATGGCTCCCAGCTTGGCCCGGTCCAAGCGGCCATCTTCCCGTAAGATAGCTGGACCAAAAGCGGATAAAAGAGCTTGATACAGTCGTCCTCCCGGCTCTTGCAGCTCATGCACCACTTGATCCGCATCAATGACTTGATAGCCCTGCTGCTTCAAAAAATCTGTCACAGTTGACTTACCCGAGGCAATGCCGCCAGTGATACCGATAATTTTTGCCATGGCAGCTACCTCGCTTTCTGGCAGTGAGGACAGAGATGAGTACCGCGTCCACCCAGCTTAATTTTTTCAATCGGGCTGCCGCATCTAGCACAAGGTTGACCGGTCTTTCCATAGACCTGCAGAAAATCCTGCATCGTGCCATCTTCGCCCAAAGCATTGCGGTAGGTCCGAATGGTCGAGCCCCTCTTCTCAATCCCAAGCTGCAAAACTTCTATAATCTGCTCACGTAGCCGCTTGACTTCAGCAGGCTTTAGACTAGCTGCTGGCCTGGCCGGATGAATCTGTGCCCGCCAAAGGGCCTCATCTACATAGATATTGCCCAGCCCAACGACCAAGGTCTGCTCCAGCAAATAGGGTTTGATAGGCTTCTTGGAACGACTCAAAGCTGCTGCAAAAGGCGCCAAGAGAAATTCTAAATCTGTCGGCTCAGGACCAAGCTTTCTGGCAGCAAAATAAGCCTCCAGCTGATCCTTTCTCAAGAGCTCCATGGTCCCAAACTTGCGGACATCCTCATAAACAAGCGTTCCACCATCTGTCATCTGGAAAAAGACATGAGCATGCTTGCGCTCAGGCACCGCATCCGGATAAAAAAGATACTTGCCTTCCATTCGCAGATGGGAAACCAGCACTCCGCCTGTCAAGTAAAAGAGCAAATACTTGCCCCGACGGCCGATCTTTTCAATGGTCTGACCTGGCAAGTCATGGACAAAGCTATCCACTCCCGTACCAATCATCTTGGCATAGCGGACCTGCACTTGCTCAATCGTCTTACCAACAACCAGACGATCCAAACCGCGCCGAACCGTTTCAACCTCAGGTAATTCAGGCATAAATCCTCCTTCTTAAACTTTCAATTCAAGATTCAATAATTTTTCAACTTCTTCTCCTAGTATGGTTTTTATATTTTTTAATTTA
>CAJPQE010000043.1:0-13873 GCA_905372795.1 Streptococcus cristatus
CAGAAGATCCAATCGTATCTTCAGATATCGTAGGTATGTCTTACGGTTCATTGTTCGACGCAACTCAAACTAAAGTTCTTGACGTTGACGGTAAACAATTGGTTAAAGTTGTATCATGGTACGACAACGAAATGTCTTACACTGCACAACTTGTACGTACTCTTGAATACTTCGCAAAAATCGCTAAATAATTCAATTGTATGAAGAAGAGATCCGAATGGATCTCTTTTTTTGTTTTGTAGAACAGCTTGAAGGAATGGCTATTGGAAATCAACTCGATCATCTAGCAGCATTAGCATTTATCAGAAAAATGAGAATCGTGTAGTCTTTCATCTATCTTTGATTGGAGAAAAGGAAAAGCCATGAATTTTTGCTATCACTTTTGTAGATTTTGTGATATAATTAACACGTATAAAAAAAGAAGGAGTCATATCTAATGGCAAAATTGACTGTTAAAGACGTTGAATTGAAAGGGAAAAAAGTTCTCGTTCGTGTTGACTTCAACGTTCCTGTAAAAGATGGCGTGATTACTAACGACAACCGTATCACTGCAGCTCTTCCAACTATCAAGTACATCCTTGAACAAGGTGGACGTGCTATCCTCTTCTCTCACCTTGGTCGTGTAAAAGAAGAAGCAGACAAAGCTGGTAAATCACTTGCTCCTGTAGCTGCTGACTTGGCTACTAAATTGGGACAAGAAGTTAAATTTATCCCAGGTGTTACACGTGGTGCTGAATTGGAAGCCGCTGTTAACGCTCTTGAAGATGGACAAGTTCTTTTGGTTGAAAACACTCGTTTCGAAGATGTTGACGGCAAGAAAGAATCTAAAAACGATCCTGAACTTGGTAAATACTGGGCATCACTTGGAGATGGTATCTTCGTAAACGATGCATTCGGTACAGCTCACCGTGCACACGCATCTAACGTTGGTATCTCAGCAAACGTTGAAAAAGCTGTTGCTGGATTCCTTCTTGAAAATGAAATTGCCTACATCCAAGAAGCAGTTGAAGCTCCAGAACGCCCATTCGTGGCTATTCTTGGTGGTTCAAAAGTTTCAGACAAGATCGGTGTTATCGAAAACTTGCTTGAAAAAGCTGATAAAGTTCTTATCGGTGGTGGTATGACTTACACATTCTACAAAGCTCAAGGTATCGAAATCGGTAACTCACTTGTAGAAGAAGACAAATTGGATGTTGCTAAAGCTCTTCTTGAAAAAGCAAACGGCAAATTGATCTTACCAGTTGACTCAAAAGAAGCAAACGCATTTGCGGACTACACTGAAGTGAAAGATACTGAAGGTGAAGCAGTAGATCCAGGCTTCCTTGGTTTAGATATCGGTCCTAAATCTATCGCTAAGTTTGACGAAGCCTTGACTGGTGCGAAAACAGTTGTATGGAACGGACCAATGGGTGTATTTGAAAACCCTGACTTCCAAGCTGGTACAATCGGTGTCATGGATGCTATCGTGAAACAGCCAGGCGTGAAATCAATCATCGGTGGTGGTGACTCAGCTGCCGCAGCCATCAACCTTGGTCGTGCAGACAAGTTCTCATGGATTAGTACGGGCGGAGGCGCTTCTATGGAGCTTCTTGAAGGTAAAGTTCTTCCAGGGCTTGCAGCTTTGACTGAAAAATAATCTTTGAAACGGAAAGAGTTGGGTAACCAACTCTTTTTCTCTTGTCCTCGTAAGTTTCTAGTTATATTTTCTTAATAGCTGATCAAGAATGGGAAATGTATCTAGAAAAGTGAGGGAGCTGGCTATGTCTTTTTGCTAGATGGTTAACAATAAACTGGATGAACAGAGCCTTTTTGTTGAAAAATATGTTAGAATAAAGATAGTTTACTTTTAAAAAGGAAAAGGCATGGGCTATTTTAGTAAGTACAAATTTGACAAATCCAAGTTCCGCTTGGGCATGAGGACGCTGAAAACAGGAATAGCAGTCTTTATTGTCCTGCTCATCTTTGGTATGTTTGGCTGGAAGGGGCTCCAGATTGGGGCTTTGACAGCGGTATTTAGTTTGCGGGAAGATTTTGATAAAAGTGTTCATTTCGGGACTTCTCGTATTTTAGGAAATAGCGTCGGCGGTTTTTACGCCCTGTTATTTTATTTGTTAGGAAATTTATTGAACGGTCAGTTTTGGGTGACCTTGGTATTTGTCCCAATCTGTACCATGCTGACCATCATGACCAATGTCGCTATGAATAATAAGGCGGGGGTGATTGGTGGTGTTTCAGCCATGCTAATCATCACTCTCTCCATTAGTCCAGAAGATACGATTTTATACGTTTTCGCTAGGGTTTTTGAAACCTTTATGGGGGTCTTTGTTGCGATATTAGTAAATTCAGATGTGGAGAGGCTTAAGCATCTTTTCAAATTAGGAAATTAAATTGTGTAAGAAAATCTTACATTGCTTGTTGACATACAAGAAAAAATGGTTATAATAGTGCATAGAGAGGAAAAAGATGAAGGAAAAAGAGTTTCGCCGAAATATGGCAGTCTTTCCAATAGGTAGCGTTATGAAGTTGACGGACTTATCTGCTCGTCAGATTCGGTATTATGAGGAGCAAAATCTGATTACCCCCGTTCGGAATGAGGGGAATCGGCGGATGTATTCCTTGAATGATATGGATCGACTTTTGGAAATTAAGGATTATATTTCTGAAGGTTATAATATCGCCGCTATCAAAAAGAAATATGCTGAACGTGAAGCTAAATCCCATAAAACGATTAGTGAAAAGGAAGTCCGTCGGGCCCTCCACAATGATATTTTACAGCAAGGTCGTTTTGGTTCTTCTCTGCCAACTTTTGGTCACATGCGTCGACCATAAACTATTTTTAAAACTATAAGGAGTTACCCATGCCCATTACAGCAGCTGATATTCGTCGCGAAGTAAAAGAAAGAAACGTTACTTTCATCCGTCTTATGTTCTCTGATATTTTGGGAACCATGAAAAACGTTGAAATTCCAGCAACGGATGAGCAGCTTGAAAAGGTCTTGTCAAATAAGGCCATGTTTGACGGTTCGTCCATTGAGGGATTTGTCCGGATCAATGAATCTGACATGTATCTATATCCTGATTTGGATACTTGGACAGTTTTCCCTTGGGGAGATGAAAATGGTAGTGTAGCAGGCTTGATCTGTGATGTTTACACGACAGAACATGTTCCTTTTCCAGGAGATCCTCGCAGCAATCTTAAGCGGGCTCTCAAACATATGGAGGAAGTAGGGTTCAAATCCTTCAACCTTGGACCAGAGCCAGAATTCTTCCTTTTCAAATTGGATGAAAATGGCGATCCGACACTGGAAGTGAATGACAAGGGTGGCTACTTTGACTTGGCGCCGACAGACTTGGCAGACAATACTCGTCGGGAAATTGTCAATGTTTTGACTAAGATGGGATTTGAAGTAGAAGCGAGTCACCATGAGGTAGCAGTCGGTCAGCACGAGATTGACTTTAAATACGATGAGGTGCTACGAGCTTGTGACAAGATTCAGATTTTCAAGCTGGTTGTTAAAACCATTGCTCGTAAGCACGGGCTTTATGCGACTTTCATGGCTAAGCCTAAGTTTGGTATTGCTGGTTCTGGTATGCACTGCAATATGTCTCTCTTTGACCAAGATGGAAATAATGCATTTTATGATCCAGAAGATCCAAAAGGGATGCAGTTGTCTGAGACAGCCTATTATTTCTTGGGCGGTTTGATTAAGCACGCCTATAACTATACGGCTATCATGAATCCAACTGTCAACTCTTATAAACGTTTGGTGCCTGGCTTTGAAGCACCAGTTTACATCGCTTGGGCTGGGCAAAATCGCTCACCTTTGGTTCGAGTACCGGCATCGCGCGGCATGGGAACTCGCTTGGAGTTGCGTTCAGTAGACCCTATGGCTAATCCTTATATCGCTATGGCAGTGCTCCTAGAAGTGGGACTGCATGGAGTGGAAAATAAAATCGAAGCGCCAGCTCCAATCGAGGAAAATATCTATGTCATGACAGCTGAGGAGCGCAAGGAAGCGGGTATCACTGACCTTCCTTCTACTCTCCACAATGCCGTTAAGGCCTTGACCGAAGACGAGGTGGTTAAAGCAGCCTTAGGCAACCATATCTACACTAGCTTTGTTGAAGCCAAGCGGATTGAGTGGGCTAGCTATGCGACCTTTGTTTCCCAATGGGAAGTTGATAATTATTTGGACTTATATTAAAGAAATCCAGAACAGGACTTGAAGAGGTCCTGTTTTTGTATGGAAACAAGATATTTTCAGCTTTTAAATGTTGTTTTTCCAATCTTTTTCATGTTTTCACGTCCGCAATGTACGGAAATACTTGTAAAATATATTTAAAAGTGATAAACTTAAAGCATAAAAGCACGAAAGGCGAATAATAAAATGTCAAATAAGTTGTTATATTCGGGAAAAGCAAAAGATATTTTTGCGACAGAAGATGAGCAGGTGATTTTGTCCCGCTACAAGGACCAGGCAACTGCTTTTAATGGTGTCAAAAAGGAGCAGATTGCGGGTAAGGGAGTCTTGAATAATCAGATTTCAGCCTTTATCTTTGAAAAGTTGAACGCTGCTGGTGTAGCAACGCATTTTATTGAGAAAATCTCAGATACAGATCAGCTTAATAAAAAAGTTGACATTATTCCTCTGGAAGTGGTGCTTCGCAACTATACGGCTGGTTCATTTTCAAAACGCTTTGGTGTGGAAGAAGGAATCGCCTTGGAAACGCCGATCGTCGAATTTTACTATAAAAACGATGATTTGGATGATCCCTTTATCAATGATGAACATGTGAAATTCCTTGAAATTGCGGATGATCAGCAGATTGCCTACTTGAAGGAAGAAACGCGTCGTATCAATGAGCTTTTGAAAGCTTGGTTTGCTGAAATTGGCCTCAAATTGATTGACTTTAAGCTAGAGTTCGGTTTTGACAAGGATGGCAAGATTATCTTGGCAGACGAATTTTCACCAGACAACTGCCGTTTGTGGGATGCGGATGGCAACCACATGGACAAGGATGTTTTCCGTCGTGGTTTAGGTGAACTAACAGACGTTTACGAGATTGTTTGGGAAAAATTGCAGGAATTGAAATAAGCTGTTAGAAACGGAAAACCTTCTTCTTTCAGATGTAAGGACTCAGGCTGAAAAGGTCTCCCAGACCTTTTCATTCCGTCGTGGCTTGGGTGAATTGACAGATGTTTACGAGATTGTTTGGGAAAAGTTGCAGGAATTGAAATAACAACTTAAAGGCTGTTTGAGAATATTGCAAGAGCTGAAATAAAGGAATAAGAATTGATGAATAAACGTATTTTTGTTGAAAAAAAGGCTGATTTTCAGGTCAAGTCAGAGAGTTTGGTGAGGGAACTCCAGCACAACTTGGGACTGTCAACTTTGAAAAGTATTCGCATTGTGCAAGTGTATGATGTCTTTGACTTGGCAGAGGATTTGTTTACGCCTGCAGAAAAACATATCTTCTCTGAGCAGGTGACAGACCATGTCTTGGACGAAGCGGCTGTGCAGGCTGATCTTGCCAATTATGCTTTCTTTGCAATTGAAAGCCTGCCAGGGCAGTTTGACCAGCGTGCAGCATCTTCACAAGAAGCCTTGCTCTTGCTTGGTAGTTCAAGTGATGTAACGGTCAACACAGCTCAACTTTACTTGGTCAATAAGGATATCGATGCGACTGAGCTAGAAGCGGTCAAGAACTACCTGCTCAATCCAGTAGACTCTCGTTTCAAGGATATCACGACAGGAATTGCCAAGCAGGAATTTTCAGAGTCAGACAAGACCATTCCCAAATTGACTTTCTTTGAAAGCTATACGGCAGAAGACTTTTCCCGTTACAAGGCCGAACAAGGGATGGCCATGGAAGTGGACGATTTACTCTTTATCCAAGACTATTTCAAGTCAATTGGGCGCGTGCCGACGGAAACTGAGCTCAAGGTTTTGGACACTTACTGGTCTGACCACTGCCGTCACACGACTTTTGAGACCGAGTTGAAACACATTGATTTCTCAGCTTCTAAATTCCAAAAACAATTGCAGGCGACTTATGATAAGTATATTGCCATGCGTGAGGAGTTGGGGCGTTCAGAGAAGCCACAAACCTTGATGGATATGGCGACTATTTTTGGTCGTTATGAACGTGCCAATGGTCGTTTGGACGATATGGAAGTGTCTGATGAGATCAATGCTTGCTCGGTCGAAATCGAAGTGGATGTTGATGGTGTGAAAGAGCCATGGCTTCTCATGTTCAAAAATGAAACCCACAACCACCCAACGGAGATTGAGCCATTTGGTGGGGCTGCTACTTGTATCGGTGGAGCCATTCGTGACCCGTTGTCAGGCCGTTCCTATGTTTACCAAGCCATGCGGATCTCAGGTGCCGGTGATATTACAGCACCGATTTCAGAAACGCGCGCTGGGAAATTGCCACAACAAGTCATTTCGAAGACAGCGGCTCATGGTTACTCTTCATATGGTAACCAAATTGGTCTTGCGACGACCTACGTTCGTGAATACTTCCATCCGGGATTTGTAGCTAAACGCATGGAGTTAGGTGCTGTTGTTGGGGCTGCTCCCAAGGGCAATGTAGTCCGTGAAAAACCGGAAGCCGGTGATGTGATTATCCTTCTTGGAGGCAAGACCGGCCGTGATGGTGTCGGTGGTGCGACAGGGTCTTCTAAGGTTCAAACAGTTGAGTCTGTAGAGACTGCTGGTGCTGAGGTTCAAAAAGGGAATGCCATCGAAGAGCGCAAGATTCAACGTCTTTTCCGTAATGGCGATGTCACTCGTCTTATCAAGAAGTCCAATGACTTTGGAGCAGGCGGTGTCTGTGTGGCCATCGGTGAATTGGCAGACGGTCTTGAAATTGACCTTAATAAAGTGCCTCTTAAATACCAAGGCTTGAACGGTACAGAAATTGCTATCTCTGAATCTCAAGAACGGATGGCAGTTGTGGTGCGTCCTGAAGACGTAGATGCCTTCGTTTCGGAATGTAATAAAGAAAATATTGATGCTGTTGTTGTGGCGACAGTGACTGAAAAACCAAATCTAGTCATGCACTGGAATGGCGAAACGATTGTCGACTTGGAACGTCGTTTCCTTGATACAAACGGTGTGCGCGTGGTTGTCGATGCCAAGGTGGTGGACAAGGATGTCAAGCTTCCAGAAGAACGTCAAACATCTGCTGACACACTTGAAGCTGATACCCTTGCGGTTCTATCTGATCTTAACCATGCGAGTCAAAAAGGTTTGCAAACCATCTTTGACTGCTCGGTCGGTCGTTCAACGGTCAATCACCCACTTGGTGGTCGCTACCAACTCACACCAACTGAGGCATCTGTGCAGAAATTGCCAGTTCAACACGGTGTAACTCACACTGCGTCAGTAATGGCCCAAGGATTCAACCCTTATGTGGCAGAATGGTCTCCATACCACGGTGCTGCCTACGCAGTTATCGAGGCAACTGCTCGTTTAGTAGCTACTGGTGCCAACTGGTCTAAGGCCCGATTCTCTTATCAAGAGTATTTTGAACGCATGGACAAACAAGCAGAGCGTTTTGGTCAGCCAGTAGCGGCTCTTCTAGGCTCTATCGAAGCACAAATCCAACTTGGTTTGCCATCTATCGGTGGTAAGGACTCCATGTCTGGTACTTTTGAAGAATTGACTGTACCGCCAACCTTGGTTGCCTTTGGGGTGACAACAGCAGATGGCCGTAAGGTGCTTTCTCCTGAGTTCAAGACTGCTGGTGAAAACATCTACTACATCCCAGGTCAAGCCTTGGTACAAGAGATTGATTTTGACTTGATTAAGTCTAACTTTGCTCACTTTGAAGCCATCCAAGCTGATCACAAAGTAACATCTGCATCAGCTGTCAAATACGGTGGTATCGTCGAAAGTTTGGCCCTTGCTACCTTTGGGAACCATATCGGTGCAGAGGTGATCTTGCCTGAACTTGAAACTGCCTTGACAGCTCAATTGGGCGGATTTATTTTCACATCTCCTCAAGAAATCGTTGGAGTGGAAAAAATCGGTCAAACAAGCGCAGACTTTGCTCTCCTTGTCAACGGCGTGAAGCTAGATGGACACAAGCTTGACAGTGCTTTCCAAGGAAAACTAGAAGAAGTTTACCCAACTGAATTTGCACAAGCCAAAGAACTGGCAGAAGTGCCAGCTGTCGCTTCTAAGGCAGTCATCAAAGCCAAGGAAACTATTGAAAAACCTGTGGTTTACATCCCAGTCTTCCCAGGTACCAACTCAGAATATGACTCAGCCAAGGCATTCGAAAAAGAAGGTGCAGAGGTCAACTTGGTGCCATTTGTGACCTTGAATGAAGAAGCCATTGTCAAGTCAGTTGAAACTATGGTTGACAACATCGGCAAGGCTAATATCCTCTTCTTTGCAGGTGGCTTCTCGGCTGCGGATGAGCCAGATGGATCAGCTAAATTTATTGTCAATATCTTGCTTAATGAAAAAGTGCGTGCAGCCATTGATAGCTTTATTGCTCGTGGTGGCTTGATTATCGGTATCTGTAATGGATTCCAGGCCTTGGTCAAATCAGGTCTTCTTCCGTACGGGAACTTCGAGGATGCTAACAGTACTAGTCCAACCCTCTTCTACAATGATGCCAACCAGCACGTGGCCAAGATGGTGGAAACTCGAATTGCCAATACCAACTCACCATGGTTGGCTGGCGTGCAAGTGGGCGATATCCATGCCATCCCAGTATCGCACGGTGAAGGGAAATTTGTCGTGACAGCTGAGGAATTTGCGGAGCTCCGTGACAATGGCCAAATCTTCAGCCAATACGTTGACTTTGAGGGTAAACCAAGCATGGATTCTAAGTATAATCCGAATGGTTCTGTCCATGCCATCGAAGGAATTACCAGCAAGAACGGCCAAATCATCGGTAAAATGGGACACTCAGAACGTTATGAAGACGGTCTTTTCCAAAATATCCCAGGAAATAAAGACCAGCACCTGTTCGCGTCAGCTGTGCGTTATTTCACAGGGAAATAAAAGGTATAAAAAATGACATACGAAGTAAAATCTCTTAATGAAGAATGCGGTGTTTTCGGTATCTGGGGGCATCCAGATGCTGCTAAATTGACCTATTTTGGTCTCCATAGTCTTCAGCACCGTGGTCAGGAGGGGGCAGGAATCCTCTCCAATGATCAGGGGCAATTGAAGCGCCATCGTGATATGGGGCTTTTATCAGAAGTGTTCAGAAATCCTACCAAATTGGATAAACTGACAGGGACTAGCGCGATTGGACATGTGCGCTATGCGACCGCAGGAGAAGCTTCTGTAGATAATATCCAGCCCTTCCTCTTCCGTTTTCATGATATGCAGTTTGGCTTGGCTCATAATGGGAATCTGACCAATGCAGCCTCTCTCAAGAAAGAATTGGAGGAAAGAGGAGCGATTTTCAGCGCGACTTCTGATTCAGAAATCTTGGCTCACCTCATTCGTCGCAGTCACAATCCAAGTCTTATGGGCAAAATCAAGGAGGCGCTCAGCCTTGTCAAAGGTGGCTTTGCCTATATCTTGCTGTTTGAGGACAAGTTGATTGCGGCGCTTGATCCTAATGGCTTCCGTCCGCTTTCTATCGGGAAAATGGCCAACGGAGCGGTGGTCGTTTCCTCTGAAACCTGTGCTTTTGAAGTCATTGGTGCCGAGTGGATTCGCGATGTAAAACCAGGAGAGATTGTGATCGTGGATGACAGCGGGATCCAGTATGATAGTTATACGAATGATACTCAGCTCGCGATCTGCTCTATGGAGTATATCTACTTTGCCCGTCCTGACTCTAATATCCATGGCGTCAACGTCCATACAGCTCGTAAGAGAATGGGGGCTCAATTAGCGCGTGAATTTAAGCACGAAGCGGATATCGTGGTCGGTGTGCCAAATTCCTCACTCAGCGCAGCTATGGGATTTGCGGAGGAGTCTGGTCTGCCAAATGAAATGGGTCTCATCAAGAACCAATACACGCAACGCACCTTTATCCAACCGACTCAAGAATTGCGAGAGCAAGGTGTTCGGATGAAGCTATCTGCTGTTTCGGGTGTTGTCAAAGGTAAACGTGTGGTCATGATTGATGATTCCATTGTTCGTGGGACGACCTCTCGCCGCATCGTTCAGCTTTTGAAAGAAGCAGGTGCGTCCGAGGTTCACGTTGCCATTGGAAGTCCTGCGCTAGCTTATCCATGCTTCTACGGTATTGATATCCAGACGCGTCAGGAGCTGATTGCGGCCAATCATACGGTCGAAGAAACCTGCCAAATCATTGGTGCGGATAGCCTGACCTATCTTTCGATTGATGGTTTGATTGATTCTATCGGGATTGAAACAGATGCGCCGAATGGTGGTCTCTGTGTCGCTTACTTTGACGGTGACTACCCAACTCCTCTCTACGACTATGAAGAAGACTATCGTAGAAGTTTGGGTGATAAGACCAGTTTTTACAAATAAGCGGATAACGATTCTCCATTAAAGAAAAGGAATAAACAAATGACAAATAAAAATGCTTATGCGCAATCCGGTGTGGATGTTGAAGCGGGTTATGAAGTTGTTGAACGGATCAAAAAGCACGTAGCTCGTACGGAGCGTGCAGGTGTCATGGGAGCTCTGGGTGGTTTTGGTGGCATGTTTGACCTTTCAAAAACAGGTGTCAAAGAGCCTGTCTTAATTTCAGGGACTGACGGTGTCGGAACAAAACTCATGCTGGCTATCAAATACGATAAGCACGATACCATCGGTCAGGACTGTGTTGCCATGTGTGTCAATGACATCATCGCTGCAGGTGCGGAGCCTCTTTACTTCCTTGACTACGTCGCGACTGGCAAGAATGAACCAGCTAAACTAGAACAAGTCGTTGCTGGTGTGGCAGAAGGTTGTGTGCAGGCAGGCGCTGCCCTCATCGGTGGGGAAACAGCTGAAATGCCTGGTATGTATGGCGAAGATGACTACGACTTGGCTGGTTTTGCAGTCGGTGTGGCTGAAAAATCTCAAATCATTGACGGCTCAAAAGTGGCAGAAGGAGATGTTCTTCTCGGACTGGCTTCAAGTGGAATTCACTCAAATGGTTACTCACTCGTTCGTCGAGTCTTTGCCGACTATACAGGTGAGGAAGTCTTGCCAGAATTGGAAGGCAAGAAACTCAAGGAAGTCCTTCTTGAGCCGACTCGTATCTATGTCAAGGCTGTCTTGCCACTCATCAAGGAAGAGTTGGTCAACGGTATTGCCCATATCACAGGTGGTGGTTTTATTGAGAATGTTCCTCGTATGTTTGCAGATGACTTGGCTGCAGAGATTGAGGAAAGCAAGGTCCCGGTGCTTCCGATTTTCAAAGCTCTTGAAAAATACGGTCAGATTAAGCATGAGGAAATGTTTGAAATCTTCAATATGGGTGTTGGACTCATGCTGGCAGTTAGCCCTGAAAATGTAGGTCTCGTTAAAGAATTGCTGGATGAACCAGTCTATGAAATTGGTCGCATCGTCAAGAAAGAAAACGAAAGTGTCATCATCAAATGAAAAAAATAGCGGTTTTTGCATCTGGTAATGGCTCAAATTTTCAGGTGATTGCCGAAGAATTTCCGATAGAGTTTGTCTTTTCAGACCATCGTGACGCCTGTGTGCTCGAGCGGGCAGACAAGCTTGGCATTCTGTCCTATGCTTTTGAACTCAAGGAGTTTGAGAACAAGGCGGACTACGAAGCAGGTCTTGTCGAACTCTTGGAAGAACACCAGATTGACTTGGTTTGTCTAGCAGGCTACATGAAAATCGTTGGACCAACCTTGTTGGCAGCTTATGAAGGCCGAATCATCAACATTCATCCAGCCTACCTGCCCGAATTTCCAGGAGCTCATGGGATTGAGGATGCTTGGAATGCTGGTGTCGCTGAGAGTGGCGTGACCATTCACTGGGTAGACTCTGGTGTAGATACAGGCAAGGTCATCAAGCAAGTCCGTGTGCCACGTCTATCTGATGATACCATCGAAAACTTTGAAGCCCGCATTCATGAAGCAGAGTACAAGCTGTATCCAGAGGTTCTGGATAGCTTGGGAGTTGCACGAAAATAAGAAGGAAATCATAGACGATTTTGTGGCAAGGATTAAAAGTCATCTGCTAAGGAGAATTTATGGGTTTGTTTGATTTTTTTAAGAAAAAACCTTCTAGCGAAGAGACGCCGACTAAAGATGAGGACAAGATTGTTATTAAAGTTGAAAATACAGATGATAGTGCTCCAGGATGGGAAGCAATTGATGCAGAATTTAATCGTTTATACCCTGATCAGCCCAGTCCTCTTCATTATGGAACAGTTATCAAGTATATGCTAGGCGGTCCAGATCCACTTGATGGCATCAGTGTTTACGATGCAGGAGATTTTTGGCATTTTGTTGGCTATGGCTTGTCAGAATTATATACAAAGGAAAGCTCAGATCCAGAATACAGTGGTTATGGGATTGAATTGACCTTTAAGTTAAAGAAATCAAATAATGACGAAGAAGAAATTAAAAATGGCTGTGGTTTGCTACAGTATGTGGCAAGATATATTTTTAAAACGGGTAAAGTGGTTTTGCCAGAAGAATACATCTATACCAAGCAAACGGTAGGAATTGATGCCCAACAGAAATCTAATTTGACAGGCTTCTTGACTGCTGCTGATGATTTAGCTAAGCCTCTAGATACTCCGCATGGAAAAGTGGAATTTGTAACCTTAATTGGTGCAACAGACGCCGAATTGCGAAGTATTTATGAAAGTGAAACAAGTAAGCTGGAGGTTAGGAAATTGTTGAAAGAACTTGGAGATCAGCTTACAGATTATAATCGCCAGTCTTTAATTTAAATGATGTAAAAGCACCTCTTGATACAATGAAAGGAAAAAACATGACTAAACGCGCCTTAATCAGCGTCTCAGATAAAGCGGGCATTGTTGAATTTGCCCAAGAACTCAAAAAACTCGGTTGGGATATTATCTCGACGGGTGGGACTAAGGTTGCCCTTGATAATGCTGGGGTGGAGACCATTGCGATCGATGACGTGACTGGTTTTCCAGAGATGATGGACGGTCGTGTCAAGACCCTTCATCCAAATATCCACGGTGGGCTCCTCGCTCGTCGTGACTTGGCTAGCCACTTAGAGGCTGCTAAGGACAATCAGATTGAACTCATCGACCTTGTAGTGGTAAACCTCTATCCTTTTAAGGAAACGATTCTCAAACCAGATGTGACCTATGCAGATGCGGTGGAAAATATTGATATCGGCGGGCCATCTATGCTTCGTTCAGCAGCGAAGAACCACGCCAGCGTGACGGTTGTGGTAGATCCTGCTGATTATACAGTGGTCCTTGACGAATTGTCAGCAAACGGCGAAACAAGTTATGAAACTCGCCAACGTTTAGCAGCTAAGGTTTTCCGTCACACAGCGGCTTATGATGCCTTGATCGCAGAATACTTCACAGCGCAAGTGGGTGAAGCAAAGCCTGAAAAACTGACCTTGACTTATGACCTCAAGCAAGCTATGCGCTATGGGGAAAATCCTCAACAGGATGCAGATTTCTACCAAAAAGCTTTGCCGACTGACTATTCGATTGCATCAGCAAAACAGCTCAACGGTAAAGAATTGTCCTTTAACAATATCCGTGATGCGGATGCAGCTATCCGTATTATCCGTGACTTCAAAGATCGTCCAACAGTTGTGGCTCTCAAACACATGAACCCATGTGGAATCGGTCAGGCAGATGACATCGAAACTGCTTGGGACTATGCTTATGAGTCTGACCCAGTTTCCATCTTTGGTGGAATTGTCGTTCTCAACCGTGAGGTGGATGCTGCGACAGCTGAGAAGATGCACGGCGTTTTCCT
>CAJPQE010000044.1:0-13471 GCA_905372795.1 Streptococcus cristatus
CTAAACTTGAACTGCTTGAAGTATTCCTCCATCTTCTTAGCATGGACTTTTACATCTTGAGTCGCTTCAGTCTTGACTCTTGAAAACAGGATATTAAAATCTTCCTTATCCTTAGCATCAAAGAGCTTGCCCTTGTCAATCGAGTCATTATCGATGAACAAGAGTTCGTCGTCCTTTGCTATTTGAGGGATTTCGATGCTATTTTTCAGCAAAGTATAAGTATTAATCCGACAATTTGTCCCGATAAAATCACCCTTCTTTGCCTGCCAGAGAGGATTGATTTTTTCTACGTCATATTCTGTTTTGGTAAACTTAGTGAAATCCCCCCTTAGTCCAGTCGAGCCGACAAGACTGTTGTAGTCATTGACTAGATTGACAAAGCTATCGACACTGTCCTTATCCAAGTCGGCAGCCAACAGACTCTTCACTTCTTCGATACTTTTTTGACTATTCAGATTTGAATAAGTCGCCTTCCATGGGTATTTTTCTGAGCTAGTCTGACCAACTGTTGGATTCTCTTGACTGCCGTTTGATTGCTTTTGTGCCTTCCCACATGCAGCTAAGCCAAGAATTGCCAAAGTGCAGGCACTCATCAACATAATCTTTTTTACTTTCTTCATTCTTTCGTCCTTTTTACATTTTTACTATATCTTCTTCAAATAATTCCTCTTGTTATTATATCAAGAAATACTAAAAAACAGAAAGGAAAAATCTACCTTGGATAGAAACTTCCTTGTTCTTGAAATCACATTTGAACTGAAAGAGCAACATTATAAAACAAACACAAGAGTCAATGGAGATATTTCCCCTAAGTAAAAAAATGACTGCACTTTTATCAACGGCAGTCACTTTGATTTATGAATTAATGAACAGGATAGAGTAGCTAACTCCAAATGCCAACTTAAAGAAAATGAATCACTATACACTGGTAAGTCTACTTAATCTTGTGCTTGTTCATCTTTTCTTCGAAGATAGCTGTCATGATGGCGCGCAATTTCTCACGCTCCTTTTCAGGAAGATCTCCTGCTTGCTTGGCCACAGCGTAAAGTTCTGGATATTGCTTGGCAACTCGCTCAACCGTCTTGGTCGTTGCATGCCCTCTCACAAGGAAGGGAATTCGCTTAAGCCATTCTTGTGGCACCAGCGCCAAAATCTTTTTAGCTGCTTCTTTATCGCTAATGACGGCTGTACTAAGCCCCTCTTTGATCTGCTCCTGCTCTTTTTCGGTAAAATCATATAATTCCATTCTGAACTCCTCTTTTTTAATAAGTTACTTGCTCTTCTTAAATAGACTGCTCTTAGATTAGGTTTTTGAAATTTGAGTAACCCTGACAAGTCTTTCAGTCAAATTTCCAAAAATTAATTTGCAGCAGTTTCCAAAACTTCCGCAAAGATTACAAAGCCTTTTGGTAAGATAAGAAGTTGCCCGTCCGAGATTTGGCAATGACTTGCTAGATCCACAGAATCACTTTCTACAAGATAATTTTCTGTTGATTGGTTAAAAATTGCTCGAACCTTTTGACCATCATGATCCCATTCCAGAGATAGCACCTCAGGCTTGATTTCTTCTAGACTATATTTCCCATGCTGGATAATGTCGGAAACACTCTTGCGAAGCTGAATCAATTTCTTCATGAAATCGAGCATGTCAATGCTGTTGGAAACACGGTCCCAAGGCATAACACGACGACAATCTGGATCTGGTCCTCCATCTAACTCTAGCTCGGTTCCATAATAAAAACACGGTGTTCCTCTTTGTAAAAAGAGGCAGGCAAGGGCAGACTTAACAAGTTGGCCATCTCCCTTGGCAGTAGCCAAAATGCGCTCCGTATCGTGCGAATCCAGAAGATTAAACATCACTTCCGAAATCTGCTGTCGATAATACATGGACTGACCATTGATCTCATCGATGAATTTAGGCGTCTTTTTAACCCCTCGCAAGAAATAATTCTTGATACTATCAGAGAGAGGATAGTTCATGACTGCGTGGAATTCATCGCCATTTAACCAAGGCTGAGAAGTATGCCAGACTTCCCCAAGAATATAAAGATCAGGTTTTTTAGCCAAGACAGCCTTACGGAAATCTCTCCAAAATTGGTGGTCGACTTCATTTGCCACATCCAAGCGCCAAGCATCGATATCAAACTCTTCAATCCAGTAGGTCGCAACGCTCAACAAATAGTCCCTCACTTGAGAATTGGCCGTATTGAGCTTTGGCATATATCTCTCAAAGGCAAAGGTATGGTAAGGGAGCTTTCGAGGATTGCCAAGCTTATCCTTGGTTACTGGGAACTCTTGAACATGGAACCAATCTTTATAAGCTGAATTTTCTCCGTGTTTAAGGACATCCTGCCACTGTGGAGATTGGTCACCAATATGGTTGAAAACAGCGTCCAGCATGATTTTCATGCCTCTCTGATGAGCCTCATCCACCAGTTTACGGAAGGTTTCCTTGTCTCCAAAATGACGGTCAATTTCGAAATAATCCGTCGTGTTGTACTTGTGATTGCTCGGGGATTCAAAGATAGGACAGAGATAAAGACCTGTAATCCCTAAGTCTTGCAAGTAATCCAGATGGTCAATAATGCCTTGCAAATCACCACCAAAAAAATCCTCACTTTTAGGCGTGATTGCCGAATCCCAAGCTAGAGAACCATCTGGTGAAATCTCAGGATTGCCATTGGCAAAGCGTTCTGGAAAAATCTGATACCAAACCGTCTTTGAAACCCAGTCAGGTACATGACAAGCGTCAATTTCATGAATATAAGGAACTTTAAAGCCGTTTCCTTCGTAATAAAGGTTTTCTAGCGTATTTTCAACACACCCCTTATCGCCATACAAGACACTCTGGCCTTGCTTATCCTTGAGTTCGAAGAGATACTGAAGTCGTGCATAGCCAACTGAAACCTCTACCTGCCAATAATCAAACAAAGCATCGGAGGTGACTTTGACCATTTCCTTGCTGTCCTCATAATGGTCCTCCATAAATATAAAAGGATCTCCATAGTGCAAGGCTATACTTTCGATATCTCCCCTTTTCGTCCGAATGCGAATGTGCATTGTCTTATCTTTATAAAGATAAGCATACTCCGACTCTGGTCTGTGGTAAATAGCTGACAATTCCATATTTCTCTCCTAGATTTCTCATTATAAACTCATTGCGATTTTATGCAAACGATTTCATAATTCTAGTATACTACTTTAAAATTTTATTTGCAAGGCTTGTCCATAGTTTCAAGTGGTTTGTTTTTAAAAATAAAAAAGCAGCAATTCTTACGACTTACTGCTTTCCAATTCTGACTAATTTATCAAATCTTTATTCAATTTTTCGAACACTTTCAAATATTTCATTTCCAATTCAACACTACTTTCGATAATACTGCAGACATTTCAACCAGACGGTTGCTTTTTTCAATTTCGTTCATAAACTCCCCCCTATTGTTTAAATATTGTTAAATCTAGCTGAACTGTCTTAGTCTTCGAATTCAATTGGATTGTAATCCCATAAATCGAGCTACTAGAGTACCTTACTCTGATTCTACAGGTTGTATCCTCTGGTAAATCGTACTTGCTTTTGAGTTTTTTGAAGAACTCAGAGTAATTTTCAGGCCGGTAGATAATATCGCTCAATTCAGTTTCAGCACTCTTAAAGGTTTCTTTTATATTCAAGGAAGCGAAATAATCTCTTTGTACTATCAAATTAAGAATTTCTTCGTCAAACAAAGGTTCTAACTTCGATTCGTACTGTAATCTCCCATTATAGTAAGTAACAGGAACTGTTTCTTTATTATCCCCGATTTTTATTGTATAGTCACCCTTAATGTCAGATTGGCTAGTATCTAAGGATACTTCATAATCCTTTACTGCGTTTCCACTCTCTATATAAATACTATTTTTGTAAAGCTTTAATCCAGTAAACTCCTTCTTGTCTTGCTCTAAAAATTTAAACATAGGTTCAAACGTTTTTTCAAATTCGTACTGTTCCTTTGTTCTGTTTTTGGGAATGGTTTCACTACCCAAACTACAGCCATTCAATGATAATAGTGATATCAGTGTGATGACCAAGCCAGAAAGACATAATAAATGCTTATATTTTTTCATTTATATCTCCAAAATCACGAAACTTAAGTCTATTATAGCATGAACATACTGGAAATGACTTTCTATAACCATTTAGATTCATTCATAAAGTTCATTTAAAGACATTCGACCTATTGATAGGAAAATTTAATGGTTTAAAACCTTCAACCTTACTCTTATACAAAAAAAGACATTCAAGAAAATCTTAAATGTCTGTATAAATACGGTATCAAAGATATCGTTTGTTGAACTCTATCAATCTCATTTCCTAATCAGAATCGACATTAAGAAATCTTACTGTATAGCCATTATCGGTATATAGAAACTCTACTTGCAACATCATATCTACTAATTCAGAATTTGAAGTCAAATCATAATCAACAGCAAACCCAGTCTGGTCATCATAATCATAAATCTCCAATTGAGAATACTCATAAGGCGGATTGAAATGACATTCCACACCATACTCATCAATCGTGTCAAAATCATTCAATTCTAATGTCTTTTCAACATAACCAAAGAATTCGTTTAAATCGTCAATCTCTGATTCATCGAAATAATTCATAATGTCTTCGTATTTTTTCAGGTGAATAGCTTTTAAAATATTTGTGATAACGTCTATAACTTTTTCTTTTTTATACTTATCAAGTAATTCCATAGGTGACACCTTTCTATTCAACTAAACAATCATTTTCCTGCTATGTAAAGCTCCCATCGACCAATTACATCCTTTAACGATTCATCTAGATAGGAATGGGCCTTTTCCTTGATCCAATCAGGAATACCATATGCTGCCTCGGCTATGCTCCCAGTTATCGCAGCAAGTGTATCACTATCGCCACCAAGGGAAATGGCGTTTCTTATAGCATCTTCGAAGTCTCTACTTTCCAGAAAGGCAATGATAGCCTGAGGTACGGTATCCTGACATGCTTCATTGAAACGATAGTTAGGACGAATTTCATCTAGAGTTTGAGATAGATTGTAGCCGTATTCCTGCTCAATATAATCCTTGATCCGTCTTTTGCACTCTGTAGGATTGTGATTGATTGGTTGCTCATAATCCCCACAATAACCTCCTAAGTAATAACGACTCAGAAAGATAGCATCAGTTATCGCCATAGCTCCCTTGATACCTTCGGGATGATTATGAGTCACTTCTGCAGAAAGTCGTGCAAGCTCTCTAGTTGATGGCGTCATACCAGTTCTCGCACAAAAGCCACAGTCCATAAGCCAAGCACAGGGAGAAACACGCATCGCAGAACCATTTCCAAAACTATAATAAGGTTCACGATTGTCACTATTGATCCACCTACTAAACCGATCACCGTAGCCCGCATCGGGATACATCTTGCCGTATTTCTTCATGGCGTCAATAAAGTCATCCTTCCGACCACCATTCATAATAGCCTCAGCAACAGCACAGGTCATGACCGTATCATCCGTGAAAAAACAATTCTCACGAAATAATGGAAAGTCTTTCGTTTTAATATTGTCCCATTCGTAAACTGAACCTACAATATCTCCAACTATTGCTCCTAGCATACGTTTCCTCCTTATGGCATATCAGATTCGTTACACATTTCTAATGAGTCACTCTTTAAAAATGGCACCACCAAATCAATCCACTCATAAGGCAGGTAAGCTGATAAATAGCCATGGTTATAGCCCTTTGCTTCATACAAAATTGTATTTGAATGTAGCTGATGAAATAATTTCGCTGATTCTTTCACACAGTTCAATTCTTTTTCACCATAGATATACAGAACCTGAGCCTTGCTAGCAGAAATCATATCTTTCAGCTTGTAACATCCCATATAGTTTTTGTAAATGGTCACCAATGTTTTGACAGGGGTCCTTGGCAAATCCTCCAAATAATAAGCTTTTATTTCCTCTGGAAAAGCCAGTTTAGGATAGAGTTTGTTCATCATGCTTAACTGAAGTTTGCAAGAGAATTTTTTGAACATCAGTTTACCAAATAGAGACACTAGAAAGATGCTGATTTTAGCTAACCTTGGTTGAGGAATACAGAGGCTTCCATCTATGATGGCCTTCTCAGCAATTTCACTGTCTAAAGACAAAAGCTCCATGGCAATTTAACCACCAAGTGAAACACCACCGATTGCAAACAATTTCCCACCACAGTTTGCTTTGATATAGTCTAGAATCTCCAAAGCAGAATCTTCAGTAGAAACATAATCAAGTTGATATTCCTCGCCGTGGCCATTCAAAGTGGGTAGAATAATACGGTATTCTTCTGACAAGATTCGTGCTTGACGAAGATAATTCCACCAAGAACTGCCACCACCATGTATCAGTAAAATAGGAGGCAAATTCTTATCACCAAATTCATGGAATTTCATGTTTAAACTCCTTACTGTAGGACTTTCACTAGCTACACCCATGTTTAATCAGCTCGTACAAGCAGTGATACCGCCTCAACATGATGCGTCTGCGGAAATAAATCCACTGGCTGGACTTTCTTCAGTTCGTAGCCCAGTTCTTGATAGAGTTTGATATCACGCGCCATAGTAGCAGGATTGCAGGAGATGTAGACAATCCGCTGGGGCTCCATGCTGACACTAGAAGTGATAAAGCTTTCTGTCAGGCCCTTTCGCGGCGGATCGACTAGGATGACATCTGCCTTAATTCCCTGTTCCAACCAAGTTTGGATGGCTCTTTCTGCAGGGGCGCAAACATAGCTGGCATTGGCGATGCCGTTAAGCTCTGCGTTTCGCTGACTATTTTCCACAGCCTCAGGAATGACCTCAACTCCATAGACCTGCTGGACTCTATCAGCCAGCGACAGGCCAATGGTGCCAATACCTGAGTAAGCATCCAGCACAATATCCTCTTTTTTAAAATCAGCAAAGTCAAAGGCCGTCTGATAAAGCTTCTCCGCCATCTCAGTATTGACTTGGTAAAAGGCTGGCGCAGCAATCTGGAACTGCTTGCCCAGCATGCTGTCAGTGATGAAGTCTTGTCCGTAGAGTGTCCGAAACTCCCGACCGAAAATGGCATTGCCGGGCTGGTCGTTGATATTCTGCATGATGGACTTGATAGCTGGGAAAGCCTCTGTCAATCGCTCAATTAGCTGCTCCACTCGGAAGATCTTAGGACGACTGGTCACTAAAATCACCATGATTTCACCCGAATAGTGGCCACGGCGAACAACCAGATTGCGGATCAAGCCAGTACCTTCCTTCTCATCGTAAGGCTTGAGGTCAAAGCGGCGCAGCAAGTCGCGTACAAAAACGATGACTTGGTCAATAACTGGATCCTGAATATAAAAGTCCTCAATCGGTAGGAGGTCATGAGAATTTTTCCGGAAAAAGCCCGTTTCTAGCTGACCATTAACACGACGGACTGGCACCTGTGCTTTATTACGGTAGGCCAGTGGCTGATCCATGCCAAGTGTCTCCAGCACTTCCACGTCCGAAATACCAGCAATTTTATAAAGACAATCCTTCACTTGCTTGCCTTTAAAAGCCAGCTGGGCTGGGTAGGACAAGTGTCCCAAATCAGCAATTCCAGTCCGCAGATAGACCAAATCGACATGCTCATTGCGCTGGTCAGACTTCTTCACAAATTCCTCAACACGGCCAAAGCCGATCTTTTTGTTGAGCTTGAGGACGCGCATGCGGATCACTTCACTCGGCAAGGCATTTTCAACGAAAAAAACGCGGCCGTCTACTTTAGCCACACCCGCTCCCTCATGACTCAGATCTACAATTTCTACTTCAATAATATCGTTCTTTTTTAACATTTCTATACTTTCTAATCCATCCTGCGTTCAACTGCTATACTATGCAGAAGAATCACAGGCTTCTCTACTGTTTATTTCTTTCTTCCTATTGGAAAGTATGTTCACATTTCTGCTCTGCTATTTTCCAAAAAGAAAGGGAAGAGACAAAAACTGCCACTTCCCATTATATCATAAGAGCCCTATCTTAAGCCCATTTGTTTCAATCTTTCTTTATAAGCTTCAAAATCAATCAAGAGTCCTTGTCCACCATACATATCATAGGTATCCGTCCAGTCACCTAGTTCTGGTATGGTGAGGCGCTCTATCCCATTGCGTGAATCAAGCACCAAGGATAAGCCTTGTGACCAAATAAAACTCTGAGGTACATTGGTCGAGGTCAAGGCAAAAACTTTTCCTAATGCTTCAGATCCTGTAAAAAGCTTCGTAGGGTCTTTTATCTGCTGCATGATAGCAGTCAAGACTTCTTGCTGGCGGCGTGTACGTCCAAAGTCACCCTCATCGTCCTTACGGAAACGGGCATAGTTTAAGAGCGTTCGCCCGTCCATGTGCTGACGACCAACCTTGATGGTTTGAGTAGGAACCACTCCATCCTTCATGTTCAAATCATCTGGAACTTCCACTTCTGTGACCTTTTCGCCATCAATGGTCGAAAATTTAGCATCCATAAATACACCATTTGGAAAGAGGGTGTCAATTGCAGTCGCAAAGGTGTTAAAGTCCACTAGAGCATAGTATTTAATGTCAATATCGAAGTTATCTTTCAAAGCTTGACGAACTGCCTCAGCTCCACGATGATTGTCTTGTTCACCAAAAGTATAGGCGGAGTTCAATTTTTGATCATAATAATCATCATCCGTCGGCTCCGTGTAGGAATTGCTGACACCGTCAATATGAATCAAGGTATCACGCATAAAGCTGACTAACTTCATTTTATGGTCTTTATTGCCAACGTTTAAAACCATAATTGAATCGGTCCGAGTCTCCGTTGAATTTTCTCCAATTCGGCCATCCGTCCCTAAAACAAGAATGTTGATCCCATCTCGAGCATCATGGCCATCAAAGTACTCAACATCAGCCGCTTTGAGATTTCCTGGTCTCGCTGTATTTAAGCCTTTGAAAAACATAAAGAGCATGCCAGAAACAACCAAAAGCACAAAAATAAGGAGCCACATCAGCACGCGCTTCGGACGAATTTTTTTGTAGGTTCTAGCAGTTTTCTGAGTTGATTTTTTCGCTTCTTGCTTTGAAGAAGTGCGGGAATTCTTTTGACTTCTGCTAAGAGAACCTTTACCCGGGTATTTGGGTAACAAACCGGATGAATCCGTCTTCGAATCCTCTGGCGAAGCCTGCACGGTCTGCTTGGTAGGCGTTTTTTGCGCAGCATCTGGCCGTCCTTTCGACTTTTGGCGGAGATAATTATACTCCTCTTTTTCATGTTCGTTAAGATAGTAATAGTTTGTATGGAGATAATCCAGCCTTAACTGCTCGTGTCGACTCAGATTTTCTGTTTCTCTCATCTCTGCTCCAATCTATAATCCTGAATTTGAAAAACGGGATAACTTCCTAGAATTTTAAAGGTGATACCAAGTGTAGCAAGCTCTTGGTAAGCGAAATCCACTAATTCTTTCCGTTCATTATCAATATCAATAATAAAGAAATATTCCCCTAGGGCTGTTTTAAGAGGGCGACTTTCAATCTTTGTCAGGTCAATACCGCGCCAGGCAAAGGTTGATAGTGCCTTATACAATGCACCGGGCAGATTATCCGGTAAGGTCAGAGCTAAACTCTGCTTTTCCTCTTGCTTTACAAGCTTAAGAGCAGGGGTGGTTTGTCCTAAAATCCAGAAACGAGTGAAATTTTCCTCCATTTCCTGAATATCCTGAGCCACCACTTGCAAGCCATACTCAACTGCCGCAGTCCGCGGTGCAATAGCCGCAAAAGGTTGGTCAGGATGCTCTGCTACAAAGCGAGCCGCATAGGCTGTACTAGCTGTAATTTCAATCGCTGCTTCTGGATAATGCTGGCGAATATAGCCTTTCCCCTGAGCAAGCGCCTGAGGATGGGAAAAAACTTTCTCAATGGGCTTGTCCAAACTGGTCGCCAATAACTGCTGCTTAATGGGCTGAACAATCTCTGCTACCGCTTGGATCTCAGCCTGATGGAAAAGATAATCCAAGGTCTCATGGACACTTCCTTCAATCGAATTTTCCACGGGAACAACTGAATAATCCACCTCTTTCCCTTCATAGGCCTTCATCACTTCTGTGATATTTTGGTAGGGCACCAAGTCTGCTTGGGGAAAGGCTTCTTGGGCAACATGGTGGGAAAAAGATCCCTTGGGTCCTAAAAAAGCTACTTTCATTGAATTTCCTCAATAATTTCTTGTGGCGTTTTTCCTACCACGTCAATTGTCTGTGTCGCGACCGCTTCATAAAGAGCCTGTCGTTGTTCAAAAATCTCCTGCAAGTCTGTCTTGCTCTTGGTCAGATACAAGGGGCGCTGATTTTCCTGATCTTCCTCAATCCGACGAAAGAGGGTCTCAAAGTCAGCCTTTAGATAAATATTTTGGGGATTTTGAGTCAATAAGTCACGATTTTGGGAGCTCAAGACGACACCGCCTCCCGTAGAAAGCACGACATCCTGCTGGATACACTCAGCCAAGACTTCAGCTTCAATTTTCCGAAAGGCTGATTCACCATATTGAGCAAAATACTCTTGGATGGACATGCCGATCTTTTGGAAAATCAGCTCGTCCATATCCAGAAAATCTGCTGACAAGGCTCTCGCAATCGTTGATTTTCCCGCTCCCATGAAGCCAAGTAAAATCTTAGCCATTCACCAAGCCCTCCAAGTCTGAAAAGAAGCTTGGATAGCTGGTATTGATAGCCTCTGCCCGCTCCAGCTCCACCTGACCATCCGAAACTAATAAAGCCGCAATAGCTGCCATCATTCCAATACGATGATCGCCGAACGTATTGATAGTTGCGCCATGAAGAGGCGTTTTTCCATCGATAATCATGCCATCTGCTGCAGGGCTAACGGCTGCTCCCATGCTATTTAAGGCATCTGCGACAACCTGAATCCGATCGGTTTCTTTGACTTTTAACTCCTCGGCATCTCGGATCACCGTTCTGCCCTCAGCTTGGGTAGCTAAAAGGGCAATAATCGGAAGCTCGTCTATCAAGCGCGGAATAATTTCTCCGCCAATCTCCGTTCCTTTCAGCTCAGAAGTCTCAACGGTAATCGTAGCGGATTTGGCCACCTCATCTATATTAGAAAGGCTCATCTTACCGCCCATTGCCTTGATAACATCAAGAATCCCCGTCCGGGTTTCATTGATCCCAACATTTTCAAGGACGATTTTGGACTGGGGCAGAATCAAACCTGCAACCAGCCAGAAGGCTGCGCTGGAAATATCACCAGGCACTCTCACTGCTTGCCCAGTAAAGGTCTGACCACCCTGCACACGGATTTCCTTACCCTTGACCTTAATTTGACCACCAAATTGGACAATCATATCCTCTGTATGGTTACGGGTAATTTCCTTTTCAATAATAACCGACTCGCCTTGAGCCTGTAAAGCTGCAAAAATCAAGGCTGATTTGACTTGAGCGGAAGCTACTGGCAGCTGATAATGGATAGGCTTTAAATCTTTTCGACCATGGATGTGAAGTGGCGGTAAATCTCGTTCTGTCTGACCCCAAATATCCACACCCATTTGACTAAGAGGCAGGGTTACCCGATCCATCGGACGTTTGGACAAACTATCATCCCCAAACATCTCTGCTGCAAAATCCTGACCTGCCAAGACACCCGAAATCAAGCGGATAGAGGTCCCTGAATTGCCCATGTCCAATTTATTGTGCGGCGCCTTGAGACCATCAAACCCAACACCGTGGATCTTGACAGTCTTTCCATCATCCTCTATCTTGACGCCTAAATCGCGAAAGACCTGCATCGTAGAAAGGACATCCTCACCTCTCAAAATATCGTGAACCACTGTAAGGCCTTTGGCCAAGCTCCCGAACATAATCGAACGGTGACTGATGGATTTGTCGCCTGGCACACGGATGCGACCATTCAGGCCTTTTGCCTTTGTTCTTAACTTCATAGATGCCCCTTTCAATTGCTACTAACTTCTATTTTATCATAAAAATAGCAATTTTCTAAAAAATTCTTGTATTCAATCCGACTTCTTCCTTCTTTCTACTTTTCTACATGATAAAAGAGGCTGCGACAATCGTCTCTCAGCCCCCCTTTATTCCTTGCCAAACCCCCGAGAGTGCCAGATTCTTGCTCTAGTCATTCTCTGATTTAGCCATTATTTGTGTCCTAAATGCTTATCAATCTCATCCATAATCCGCCCCATCACATAGCTAATCTGCAGATTTCGACCAATCAGAATGGCCCAGAAAATAGCCATCAGATAGTCTTCAGACATGATTGCTTCATTAAAAAAATATGTTTCTAGGGCTGTAAAAGCCGCCATTACTATAAATTGTCGTCTATTCATTCTTCCATTATAGCATGAAAAATCATAAAAATCTAAATTCAATCATCTTGAACAGTGATTTTTTCTGCTAGAAAATCAAAGCCTTCTGGTATCAAACTTTCTTCCTGCTTTTCAGCTGCTTCTGCTTTATTACTACGACTTCTAGCTGAAAATTCTGCCCGAATCTGAGTCCAGTCCTCGAGAGAAATAGCCAGAATATCTGGTGAAAAGCCGGCGGCATTGCTCAGCAGGTTTCCAAACATGGTATTAAGATTTTCTCTTTTCATAGTCTGCTCAGCGTTGAAATGAGACTCAAAAGCCAATATAGCATGGTTTTCATTAGCTGCAACTGGCTGCGAACCAATGAGTAGCGCCTTATCCGCTCCTGCCAAACTCTCGATGATTTCACTCCAAGCATTTTGCAGCTTGGTCAAATTACTGCGAGCCAAGTCAGGATTTTCCACCGCTTCTTCCAAGATGGCATTGACCTTATTGCGGTCTACGCGATAGGTCTTGGCTTTTTGAGGTCGTGCCTCTGATTTCTTAGCTACTGGAGCTGGCTGACTGCCGACACTGGCTAATTGTTGCTTGAGCTCTTGGATTTCCTGCTTGAGATTAGACAGTTCTTCTGCCAAGTTGTCAGGGATCTGGTCCAAACCTACTTTTTCCTCGGCCAGTCGAATGGTCATCATCTCTGTATAAATCTTAGGTTGTAGGCTATTCTTGATGTCTGCTAGACTCTTGGTCGCCATCTCAATCATGGCAAAGAGAGTCTCCTGCGGTGTCTTGAGATTTTCCAGAAAGAGCTCGCTGGCATGAGTATTCTCCCCGCCAGTTTTGACAATAATCAAGTCCCGCAGATACTGCAAGAGGTCCGTCACGAAGCGGGCCATGTTTTTGCCACTGTCAAAAATCAGATTGAGATTATCTAAGGCTGTGACTGCATCATGAGCAATCAAGGCAGCTACATAAGCATCCAAGGCTCCCAAGCTGATAGAGCCAGTGATTTCCTCAGCAATGTCAGTAGTCAAACGGTTTTCCTGAGTTAAACTGAGAGCCTGATCAAGGATAGACAAAGCATCCCGCATACCGCCCTCAGCTCGACGGGCAATAATCTGCACACCTTCTTGCTCAAA
>CAJPQE010000045.1:0-13464 GCA_905372795.1 Streptococcus cristatus
AGCTATGGTGCTTACCAGTTCAGAATTTCTGAAATGATGAACTTTATGGCCTTTTACAATCGTAAATACATCCTGGGAGTGACCATCGGCTGTATGATTGCCAATCTATATAGCTTTGGAATCATTGACGTCTTTGTCGGCGGTTGGTCAACTCTAGTCTTCCTATCATTAGGTGTCTACTTCTTCAGTCGCTATAAGAATCAGTACCTGATTAAAGATTTGCTTCGTTTGGATCACTTCTATTTTGCGATTTTCTTTTCTATTTCGATGGTGACGATTGCGGCAGAGTTGTATTTCTTACAAGGCTTGCCATTCTTCCTGACTTGGTTTACAACTGCTATTGGAGAATTTGCTTCCTTGATAGTTGGAGCTATCATTATTAACCAGATTGCTAAAAGGATTGATTTGACAAAATAGGATAGCAGAGAGCGGAATTCCCGCTCTTTTTCTGTCCTCTTTTTTAGTGAGAATTCGGGACAAATAGAGGAAGATTTTGTGTATTTGTGATAAAATAGAAGTATGAAAGAAAGAATGTCAGAATTAGTCAAATTGCTCAATCGATACGCCCATGAATACTATACGGCAGACAGGCCAAGTGTATCGGACAGCGAGTATGACAGACTCTATCGCGAGTTAGTGGAGTTAGAAGAAAAGTACCCAACTGATATCCTACCTGATAGCCCGACGCATCGGGTGGGTGGGAAGATTTTAGAAGGATTTGAAAAATATCCACACCAGTATCCTCTCTTTAGTTTGCAGGATGCTTTTTCACGTGAAGAATTAATGGCTTTTGACCAGCGGATTCGCAAGGAATTTCCTCAGGTTTCCTATATTTGTGAGCTCAAGATTGATGGGCTCTCTATTTCCCTGACCTATGAAAAGGGAATTTTGGTAGCAGGAGCGACTCGGGGAGATGGCTCTGTTGGTGAAAATATCACTGAAAACCTCAAGCGAGTCAAGGATATTCCCCTGACCTTGAAAGAACCGCTAGACATTACGGTTCGCGGAGAGTGCTACATGCCCAAGGCTTCCTTTGATGCGGTCAATCAGCTGCGGCAGGAGAACGGTGAGCCTGAGTTTGCCAATCCTCGAAATGCGGCAGCAGGAACCTTACGCCAGTTGGATACAGCAGTTGTGGCCAAGCGTAATCTAGCAACCTTCCTCTACCAAGAAGCCAGTCCGACTGAGGCTAGCAGCCAAGAAGAAGTCTTAAACAAGCTGGCAGATTTGGACTTTTCAGTCAATCCTATTCATTTTCTAGCGGATTCGATTGATGCTGTTTGGGAATTTATCGAAAAGATTGCCAAAGAGCGGGACAGTCTGCCTTATGAAATTGATGGTATTGTCATCAAGGTCAATGACTTGGCGGTGCAAGAGGAGCTTGGCTTTACTGTCAAGGCACCTAAGTGGGCCATCGCCTATAAGTTTCCTGCTGAGGAAAAGGAAGCCCAGCTTCTGTCTGTTGACTGGACAGTCGGCCGGACAGGAGTTGTGACCCCTACAGCTAATCTGACGCCAGTGCAGCTAGCGGGAACGACTGTCAGCCGAGCGACTTTGCACAATGTGGACTATATTGCAGAGAAGGATATTCGTCAGAAAGACACCGTTATCGTCTATAAGGCGGGGGATATTATTCCTGCTGTCTTGCGCGTGGTGGAGTCCAAGCGTGTCTCAGAGGAGCATCTGGAAATACCAAGTCACTGTCCGAGCTGTGAGAGTGAGTTGGTGCATTTCGAGGACGAAGTGGCTCTGCGCTGTATCAATCCGCTCTGTTCAGCCCAAATCAAGGAAGGCTTGATCCACTTTGCCAGCCGATATGCCATGAATATTACGGGCCTTGGTCCAGCAGTGGTCGAAAAGGTCTTTGATAAGGCCTTGGTCAAGGATGTGGCTGGAATTTATCGACTTTCTGTAGAAGATTTGCTGACCTTGGACGGCTTTAAGGAAAAATCAGCGAATAAATTGTATACTGCCATTCAAGCTTCCAAGGAAAACTCAGCAGAGAAATTGCTCTTTGGTCTGGGAATCCGTCACGTGGGAAGCAAGGCTAGTCGGATTTTGATGGAGAAATTCCACGATATGATCAAGTTGTCACAGGCCAGTCAAGAGGAAATATCTTCCATTGACAGCCTAGGGACAGTTATCGCTCAGAGTCTACATTCTTACTTTGAGCAAGAAGGTAGTCAGCTTCTGCTGCAAGAATTACAAGAAGCTGGCGTCAACCTAGACTATCTAGGGGAGAAAGTGGCAGCCGATGCCGCTCTCGCTGGCAAAACAGTCGTATTGACCGGAAAATTACAAAAATTAACACGGAATCAAGCTAAAGAAAAATTGCTGAGCTTGGGTGCAAATGTCGCTGGAAGTGTGTCTAAAAAGACAGATTTGGTGGTGGCAGGTAGCGATGCAGGCAGCAAATTAACCAAAGCTCAAGAACTTGGGATCGAGATTCGAGACGAGGACTGGCTAGATAGCTTATGAGGCTGAGTATGGAAAATAAAATAAAAAAAGCAAGATTAATTTATAACCCAACTTCTGGGCAGGAAATTATCAAAAAAAATATTGCCGAAGTCTTGGATGTCTTGGAAGATGTTGGCTATGAGACCAGTGCCTATCAGACGACTCCAGAGCCTTTCTCTGCTCAGCGAGAAGCTGAAAGAGCAGCAAGAGCAGGTTTTGATTTAGTTATAGCAGCTGGTGGAGATGGGACTATCAATGAAGTAGTGAATGGAGTTGCGGGTCTAGATGTGCGCCCTAAGCTGGCTTTCATCCCAACTGGTACAACCAATGATTATGCGCGTGCTCTGAAAATTCCGATGGGAGATCCAGTAGCGGCAGCTCGGATTATCGAGAAAAACCAGACGATTCAGATGGATATCGGTCGGGCTTATGGCAGCAAATACTTTATCAACATTGCGGCGGCAGGCACGCTGACAGAGTTGACTTACAGTGTCCCTAGTGAAGTCAAGACCCGTCTAGGCTATCTGGCTTATGTAGCCGAAGGAGCCAAAATGCTGCCGCGCTCCAAATCCCGTAAGGTACGAATTGAGCATGACCATGGTGTTTTTGAGGGCAAGATTTCGCTTGTCTTTGCAGCCTTGACCAATTCTATCGGAGGCTTTGAAAAACTAGCGCCAGATACCAAACTGGACGATGGAAATTTCACCTTGATTCTTGTAAAAACGGCCAAGTTGTTTGATATGCTTAGTCTCATCATACAGGCAATTAATGGTGGCCAACATGTGACGGATGCTAATGTTGAATATCTGAAAACCAGCAAATTGAAGCTAGAAGTATTGGATAAAAAAGCACCCTTTATGTTGAATCTGGACGGTGAGTACGGAGGAGATACACCAGTAGAATTGGAAGTTTTGCACAATCATCTGGAGTTTTTCGCCAATATAGATGAAATCGATGAGAGCGCTCTTTCCTTAGAAAAATTAGAATGAAGAGATAAATGAAAATGCTAGACTATAAGGTCATTGTCCATTACCACAATCCTAAGGGAGATTACTTTTCTTATGATTTGTGGCAATGGCAGACAGATCAGTGGGGAAAAGAAGCACCTTTTTCTAAACTAGATTATTTTGGTATTCAGGGAGAACTATCTTTTAAAAGTTGGGAGCCTCTTAGTCAGGCTCATGTGATTGTCAAGCGTTCAGACTGGTCCAGCCAATCTTGCGACTACCACATTGATTTATTGCCAGTTCATTTGCCCACAGAGGTTTGGTTGATTGAAGGAGATCATCAGGTCTGTTATTCCTTGCAAGCGGCGACGACGAGCCACCAATATTCGCGGCGACGTCCCCATAATTTCGATGTGGCCATGCGGTCGGATTATTTTGACGAATGCTGGGGCTATCAAGGCTGGCTTGGGCATCGTCTGCAGGGGCAAGTAAATGAGTTTAAAGTTTGGGCTCCGACAGCCAAAAAAGTTGAATTGGTAGTTTATAAAACTTCCGATAATCAAGCAGCTGTTTATAAAGAATTCCCTATGGAAAAGGGCGAGATTTACTCGCATGATCATGAAAAAAATACAATCGGAGTTTGGTCAGTAGAAGTGCCGGAAGATTTAGCTGGTACGGCCTACCAGTATCATGTTCATTTTGAAAATCAGCATTTTTTGACGCGCGATCCTTATACAATCGCTACCAGTCCAGATGGCAAGCGTTCAGCTATTGTTGCTGAACAGGACAAGACTGTTGCTGGTTTTAAGGTATGTCAAGGGAAGGAGGCAACTTGGCGTTTAGATAACCCAAATCAGGCGGTCATCTATGAGATGCATATCCGCGATATTAGCAAATCGCTTAGTTCAGGTGTCGCAGAACATTTGCGAGGGACTTTTTTAGGTGCTTGTCAACGTGGCACTAGAAATAGTCAGGGAGATCAGACCACTTTTGATTACATTTGTAATCTAGGTATCAATGTCGTGCAGCTCCAGCCGGTTTCTGACCGACACAAGGACTATGACGAAAATGGCCAAGTTACTTATAACTGGGGCTATGATCCACAGAACTACAATGCACCAGAAACCAGTTTTTCTTCTAATCCGGATGATCCAGGTCAGGCCATCCGAGACTTGAAAACCATGATTCAGGCTTACCACGATGCAGGGATTTCTGTGACCTTAGATGTGGTTTACAATCATATTTATTCCACCTTTGACTCCGCCTTTCAGTCAACGGTTCCCGATTATTACTACCGGATGAATCCCAACGGTTCTTTCCAAAACGGTACTGGAGTTGGTAGTGAGACGGCCAGTGAGCATGAAATGTTCCGCAAATTCATGATTGATTCACTTCGTTATTGGGTAGAAGAATTCAATGTGGATGGCTTCCGTTTTGATCTGATGGGAATCCATGATGTCACCACCATGAATATCATCCGAGAAGAAATGGATAAAATTGATCCACGGATTTTGCTTTATGGTGAAGGTTGGGATATGGGGACAGGCCTGATGCCAGAGGACAAGGCTAAGAAAGACAATGCTTATCAACTGCCGCGAATTGGCTTTTTCAATGATACTCAGCGCGATGCGATAAAGGGTGCTGAAGTCTACGGTGGGCTCAAAGCTGGTTATGTGAGCGGACAAGCGACTGAGGATATCATAGCAAAGGCCATTTTGGGTAGTAGTGAGTTAGGCTCCTATTTGACACCAAGCCAAGTTCTTAATTATGTGGAGGCGCATGATAATTTCAACCTGCATGACTTGCTGGTTGACTTGCACCCAGATGATGATGAGGTCACTCGGACCAAAAGAATTGAGCTGGCAACAGCTATGAACTTGCTTATGCAGGGGATGGCATTCATGGAATTGGGTCAAGAATTTTCTCGCACGAAACTAGTAGGAACAGGCGAAGAGGGCCAAGTCTTGCCTAGCGACCGTGACAGAGCAATGAATAGCTACAATGCTCCCGATGCTGTCAACCAAGTGAATTGGGAATTGATCAGCAAACATCAGGAGAGTATTGACTATATCAAGCAGATTATTCACTTAAAGACAAGTCAGAAGGAATTTTCTTATCAAACCTATGAAGAGATTTACAAGCATGTCTTTGTAAGAGAAGCCTTTGCTGGTAGTGGTATCGTCATTTTTGAGATTAAAGACGAAAAACATTATGAAATCATTTTTAATGCAAGTGGCTTGCCCTATTACCTTGAGAATGCGGATCACCTACGTTTGTTGGTCGGCAATAGTCGTCATAAGAGACCCTTCTATGTGGAGAATCTGACCGCTTCCGTTTTTGAAGTGATTGCATAATATGAATAAAAATAAGAAAAGATTGAAGACAGGCTTTGCAGCTTAAGTCTTCAATCTTTTTTTGTGCTTCAAAAATAAAAAAACTCTCCCTCAACATTTTTCAATGTTTTAGGAAGAGTTGAGTAGCCTCATAGATTAGGGACTGGCACTTGAACTGGAGGAGCTAGAAGAGCTGGAGGACTCTCCGCTAGTTCCCTCTTCGCTGCTAGTGCTAGAGTGAAATTGTTCTGGGTGAAGTACTCGATAACTTGGTGAATTAAAGAGATCCACAGAAGATACACCGCCACGTTTTGAATAAAGACTGGTTGATTGGTCGCCTTTTTCTTTCTCAATGGCCTTGAGGGCTTTCAAAGAGTTGATGTAATTGTAATCGTCAGGATTGACTTTTCCTAGATTATTGCCCGTATAAAAGCGGAATAGGTCCCCTGTCTGAATAGCATCGCTCATTTTCAGCTGTGTATTTGCGGCTGTTCGGATAGCTTCTAGTTCAGCCGTTGTTGACTCGTCTGGCAGAGTGATCTCCTCACCAGTTTGTGTGTTGTAAATGCGTCCACTATAACTTGTGTATTTTGGTGTTACAAAGTTATTGGTTGAGCGGAAGGCCACGATTTGCTGGTGCTGAGGTGAGAGGAGGTCTTGCCCGACTTGAAGGTAATTTTTAGAGTCAATTCCCAATAAATGCTCCAAGGTTGGCAGCATATCGATTTGTCCGCCAAAGGTATCAATGATTTTTCCCTTTTCCATTCCAGGTATCACGACCATGTATGGCACTCTCTGCAACATGGCGTTGTCGTAACTAGACCATGTCTCAGAATTTTTATTGATCAGAGGTGCCAGAGCTGGATTACGGGAATTGGAAATTCCATAGTGGTCACCGTAAAGGACGATAATTGAATTTTCATAGAGTCCAGATTCTTTCAGGTAGTCAAAGAAGGCTTTGACAGCTGAGTCGAGGTAGTTTGCTGTTGCAAAGTAGCCATTAATGGTTTCGTCTTTGGTATCTGCCAGTGGGAAACCAATCTCATCGCCAATCAAGCTGGTCGTATAAGGATAGTGATTAGAGACGGTGATGTATTTGGCATAGAAAGGCTGCTGCAAATGTTCCAGATATTTGATGGAATCTTTGAACATAATCTTATCGTTCAAGCCATACTGGAAGGAGTTGGTCTCGTCTTGCTTGGTAAAGTAAGACGCATCGAAGAAATAATTATAGCCCCATTGCTTGTAGGCAGTGTTGCGGTTCCAGAAACTACCTGTATTTCCATGGAAAACAGCAGATGTATAATCTCCGTTTTTTGATAGGATAAAAGGTGCTGCCTGTTGGGTATTGGTACCGCCATAGTTTACCATGAAGGAGCCTTGGTTGAGACCAAAGAGACCCGTTTCAATCATGGTCTCCGCATCAGAAGTCTTTCCGGCCTTAACCTGGTTAAAGATGTTTGAAAAGGCTAAAGTAGAGTTGGAGTGGTAAAGGGAGTTGAGGAAAGGCGTAACTTCATATTCCTTGCCCTCCATCTGCAGTTTATAATCAATCAGAAACTGCTGGAAGCTCTCTAGATGGACATAGATAACATTGCGACCTTTGGCAATGCCGTAGTATTCAGAGTTCGGCTCGGCATAGTGGGATTGGATATATTGTTCAACGGGTTCTAGATCCTTAGCAGAGGCTTTGGAACGCTCTTTATTAGCAGCATAGGTTTGATTAGCACTGTAGCCGAGAAAGGCGGGAAGACCAAGAGCGCGAACGACATAGTAATTTGAAAATCCGCGTGTCAGGAGCTCAGGACGATCAATTTCTGCTAGGAAAAGATTGGCTGAAAAGAGCATCGCTGACAGGGACGTTACAGCAAAGCTGGCGCGGAAATTAAACCTACGATGATCCAAGCGGATATACTTTTTATAAAAAAGCCAGCCTAGAATGGGGAAATCAATGATATAGATAGCATCCCAAGGGCGGAAGAGCTCCATGGCTGCGGCTCCGAGACCTGCAGACACCTTACTGGAGGCCAACATGGTATTGACTGTCACAAAGTCGGTAAACTCACGGTAGTAGATGGCGTTTGAGACCAACCAGACAAAGAGCATGATGTAGATAGCCGTGCTGACACAATAAAAAAGCTTGGTCGGCTTGATATAAAGAGCGAGTCCAATCAGTAAAAGTCCAATTGGGAAAGGGTTAATCAGAGCCAGAAAAATTTGGTAGGCTCCTTGAATATCTAAATTAAAATCAACGGTATAAGCCCACATGGTTTTTAACCAATAAATTGTGAGCAAGCTCAAGACGAAACCGAGCCTTGTACTCATAAAATTGAGTAAATTCTTGGTTATTTTTTTCACAGAAAGATACTTCCTTGTCTTATTTCCTAAAAATTCTCTTCTTCTAAGTATATCACAATTTTTCAAGTTGAGGAAAAATTGAGGTGATTTAGTGTTTAGTTTATTTTATTTGTAAAGTAATTTAATAAGGGCAATCATTTCCTAACTTCAGGATTGTTCGCAAGAATATCTAAAATTAAACAGGCTTTGCTTCATGATAGATAGTGGAAAGTAAGAGTATGGAAGCTTGCTTGAAAGTCCGCCTGATAAAATAAATATTTAATATATAAAATGTTGAAAATTTCTTCTACTAAAACAAGTATTATGTGAAAATAATAAATATGCTTTGAGAATTTTCACAATATTTGGTATAATAATACTTATGAAGAAACTTACTGTTAATAAACAGACAGAGGAAAAGTTGAGAAAAGGGATTTTAGTTCTAGATAAGAATGATTTTCCAACTCTTTCATTCACCGACAAATGTGTGGAATTGCATAGTCAGCAGGGGAAATTCTTGGGAACGGCTTATCTCTCCTTACAAAATAAGGGACTTGGCTGGCTGATTTCCTATGCTAAGGTAGAGCTGAACTCAGCTTTCTTTCAGCATTTGTTTGAAAAAGCTAAAGAAAAGCGTTTCTATTACCGTCATGCGGAGGATACGACAGCCTATCGCCTGTTTAACCAAGAAGGTGACGGTTTTGGTGGTTTTACGATTGATATCTATGAGAAATATGCCGTTTTTTCTTGGTACAATTCCTTTGTTTTTTCAATCAAGGATCAGATAGTGGCTGCTTTCCAGCAGGTCTTTCCTGAGGTCACTGGAGCTTACGAGAAGATTCGCTTCAAGGGCTTGGACTATGAGTCTGCCCATCTCTACGGAGCAGAATCGCCAGCCTATTTTACGGTTTTGGAAAATGGCGTGCGCTATCAAGTCTTCATGAATGATGGCCTGATGACTGGGATTTTTCTGGACCAGCACGAGGTACGGGGGAGTCTGGTTGACGGCTTAGCTAGCGGAAAAAGCCTGCTCAATATGTTTTCTTATACAGCGGCTTTCTCGGTGGCAGCTGCCATGGGCGGTGCCAGTCAAACAACTTCGGTGGATTTGGCCAAACGTAGCCGCGAGCTTTCCCAAGCGCATTTTGAAGCCAATGGTTTGGATTTAGAGCCGCATCGTTTCGTGGTCATGGATGTCTTTGACTATTTCAAATACGCCAAGCGTCACGAGCTTAAATATGATGTGATTGTCCTAGATCCGCCGAGCTTTGCTCGCAATAAGAAACAGACCTTCTCTGTTGCGAAAGATTATCATCGTTTGGTGGCTCAGGCCTTGGAAATCTTGAGTCCAAAAGGAACATTGATTCTTTCGACCAACGCAGCTAATGTTTCTAAAAGTAAGTTTAAAAAAGAAATTGAAAAAGGATTTGCAGGGGTTCCTCACCGCTATCTAGCGGAATATGGTCTACCAGCAGACTTTATATACAATAAGAAAGATGAGAATAGTAACTACCTCAAGGTATTTACAATTAAGGTGGACAAATGAAATTAGTCGTTTCAATCATGCCCAGAAGTTTAGAAGAGGCTAAAGCAATTGATGTGAGTCGTTATGATGATGCTGACATTATCGAATGGCGCGCGGACTTTTTGCCGAAAGAGAGCATTCTCAACGTTGCTCCTGCTATTTTCGAGAAATTTGCTGGTCGTGAATTACTCTTCACACTGCGAAGTCGCGGAGAAGGTGGCGAAATTGATCTGTCAGATGATGAATATGTTGCTCTTATCAAAGAAGTAGCCAATTTTTATTCGCCAGACTATGTTGATTTTGAATACTATTCGCATAAAGATAAATTTGAAGAAATGCTCGAGTTTCCAAATTTAGTTCTCAGTTATCATAATTTTGAGGAAACGCCTGAAAATATGATGGAAATTTTGTCAGAATTGACAAGTTTGGCACCAAAAGTGGTCAAAGTTTCTGTCATGGCTCACAATGAGCAGGATGTCTTGGATCTGATGAACTACACTCGTGGATTTAAGATTTTGAATCCTGAGCAAGAGTATGTAACGATTTCTATGGGAAAAGTCGGAAAGATTTCTCGCTTAGCTGCAGATTTGACAGGTTCGAGCTGGTCTTTTGCCAGCGTTGAACAGCCGAGTGCACCAGGTCAGGTTTCCCTCGCAAACATGAAGGTTGTTCGGGAGATTTTAAATGAAAATTGATGGCCATACTCGTCTAGCAGCAGTGGTTGCTAAGCCGATTAAGCATAGCATTTCACCATTTATTCATAATACTGCCTTTGAGAAGACTGCTGTCAATGGTGTCTATCTTGCTTTGGAAATTGAAGCAGAGGATTTAGAAGCGACCGTTGCTAATATTCTAAGGTATAATATGTTTGGGATAAATTTGTCAATGCCCTACAAGCAGGAAGTCATCCAATATCTTGATGAATTGGATCCCAGCGCCCGTCTTATCGGGGCTGTGAATACAGTGGTGAATAAAAATGGTACATTGATAGGATATAATACGGATGGCAAGGGATTTTTTAAGAGCTTGCCGTCTTTTGCTATTCAGGGCAAAAAAATGACCATTTTAGGTGCTGGAGGAGCCGCGACAGCTATTATCGCTCAAGCTGCTTTGGATCAGGCGGAAGAAATCTTTGTCTTTACTCGGCAGACTTCCTTTGCTAATACTGTTAGTAAGATGGCAGTTATCAGCCGCCAGACTAAGAGTAGGATTCATGTTTTTAACTTAGAAGACTTAGCTACCTTGCAGGATAAAATTAACCAATCAGACCTTCTGGTCAATGGAACAAGTGTGGGTATGGATGGCGAGACTTTACCATTAGCAGAAGGTATTCAGTTACCTAGCCAGATTTTAGTCGCGGATGTGATTTATAAACCTTTTGAAACACCTTTTTTAAAGTGGGCTCGAAGTCAGAAGGTAGAGGCAGTGAATGGTCTGGGTATGTTGCTTTATCAGGCAGCAGAAGCTTTTGATCTTTGGACAGGACAACCCATGCCTTGTCAGGAAATTTGGCAGCAGCTAGAAGCTCTGTATAAATAGTTACTCGTACTCAACTCCTCTATGGTTGGAGCAGGAAAAACAAGGAGGCGCTTATGAAATTGAATGTAAATCTCCCCCATCATCCCTATGACATTGTAATTGAAAAGGGGTCTTTATCTCAGGCTGGCAGCTGGCTGAGTCAGCTTTGGCAGCCTCAAAAAGTAGTTATCATAACGGACAATCGAGTGGCTCGACTCTATGCGGAAAAGGTCAAGCTAAGCTTAGAAGCAGCTGGGTTTGAGACTTTTGTCTTTGACTTTTTGGAGGGCGAAGCCAGCAAGAACTTAAAGACAGTCAACAAAGCCTATGAATTCCTGGTCAAGGTTGGCCTGACCCGCAGTGATGGCATTGTGGCCTTAGGTGGTGGCGTTGTCGGTGATTTGGCGGGCTTTGCCGCTTCGACCTATATGCGGGGCATTCATTTCGTTCAGATTCCGACCAGTCTGACAGCTCAAGTGGACTCCTCTATCGGTGGTAAGACAGGCGTCAATACACCTTGGGCCAAGAATATGGTCGGGACTTTTACCCAACCTGATGGAGTTCTGATTGACCCTCAAGTCTTGCATACTTTAGGTCAGCGGGAACTGATCGAAGGTATGGGTGAGGTGGTCAAGTACGGCTTGATTGAGGATAAGGAACTCTGGGATGAGCTGTCAGAAATGGATGGCAGCCCAGAGTCGATTTTGGAGCATGCGGAGAGCATCATCTACCATTCCTGCGATGTCAAGCGTAAGATTGTGGTCGAGGACGAGCTGGATAATGGCGTCCGCCTCTATCTGAATTTTGGTCATACTATTGGGCACGCTATTGAAGCGACGGCGGGCTATGGAAAAGTCATGCACGGTGAAGCTGTGGCGATTGGCATGGTACAGATTTCTCGTGTCGCTGAGAAGAAAGGCCTTATGCCAGCCGGAATCACAGAAGACATCATCCGTATGTGTCAGAAGTTTGGCTTGCCGGTGGATTACCAGCCATGGAATGAGGCTGCTCTCTATCAGGCTTTGACCCATGATAAGAAGGCTAGAGGGAATTCTATTAAACTAGTACTGGTTCCTGAGTTGGGTTCGGCTAGTATTCACCAGATTCCGTTGGAAGAGATGAAAGAATTTCTGAAGAAATAAGTGCCAGATGGAGTTTAAGACGATTGGACAGTTTGGATAAAAATAAACAGGGTGTCCATATCTTTCCATCCCAGAAATAGGAGAAAATGTATGAGATATTTAACAGCAGGAGAATCTCACGGACCACGTCTGACAGCTATTATTGAGGGAGTGCCAGCTGGTCTTCCTTTGACCGCTGACTATATCAATGCCGAACTCAAGCGCCGTCAGGGTGGATACGGCCGCGGTGCCCGTATGAAGATTGAAAGCGACCAAGTCGAGATTACATCTGGTGTTCGGCATGGCTTGACCATGGGCGGACCGATTACTCTCAATGTTACAAATCTGGACCATCAGAAATGGCTGGAGATTATGAGCGCGGCAGATGTGGATGAAAAGAAAAAAGGGCTGCGCAAGATTACCAAACCACGCCCTGGCCATGCTGACTTGGTCGGAGGTATGAAATACCGCTTTGACGATTTGCGAAATTCCCTGGAGCGCTCTTCTGCCCGCGAAACGACCATGCGTGTAGCAGTCGGAGCGGTAGCCAAGCGCTTGCTGGAAGAAATCGGTGTAGGGGTAGCCAGCCATATCGTGACCTTTGGTGGTATTGATATTGATGTGCCAAACAATCTGACTGTAGCAGAAATCAAGGAAAGAGCTGCCCAGTCAGAGGTTTCCATTGTCAATCCCGAGCGCGAAGAAGAGATTAAGGCCTATATTGATCAGATTAAGAAAGACGGGGATACCATCGGTGGTGTCATTGAGACTGTCGTTGGCGGTGTGCCAGTCGGTCTGGGCTCCTATGTCCAATGGGACAAGAAGCTGGATGCCAAGATTGCTCAGGGAGTCGTGTCCATCAATGCTTTCAAGGGAGTTGAGTTTGGTGTGGGCTTTGAAGCAGGCCGTCTCAAGGGCAGTCAAGTCATGGATGAAATCCTCTGGTCTGAGGAAGATGGCTTCACTCGCAGGACCAATAATCTAGGTGGCTTTGAGGGCGGTATGACCAATGGTCAGCCAATCGTGGTGCGAGGTGTTATGAAGCCCATTCCAACCCTTTACAAGCCACTGATGAGTGTGGATATTGAGACCCACGAGCCTTATAAGGCGACAGTGGAGCGGAGCGATCCTACGGCTCTGCCAGCGGCGGGTGTTGTCATGGAAAGCGTGGTGGCGACAGTTTTAGCTACCGAAGTCTTGGAGAAATTCTCTTCGGACAATCTGGA
>CAJPQE010000046.1:0-13048 GCA_905372795.1 Streptococcus cristatus
CTGTATTGGTCGTGCTCGCTAACGGGGTTGTAAGGAATGAGATTGACATAAGACAATTTCTTAATGTTCTTGAGCAACTCTGCCAATTCTTTGGCCTGCTCCACTCCATCATTGACTTCATTGAGCATGATGTACTCAAAAGTTACCCGACGGTTAGTGGTCTCGATATAATATTCAATGGCTGCAAAGAGCTTCTCAATCGGAAAGGCACGGTTGATTTTCATGATACTAGAACGCAGTTCATTGTTGGGCGCGTGTAGTGAAACGGCCAGATTGACCTGCACGCCCTCATTGGCAAAGTCACGAATCTTATGAGCCAGCCCTGAAGTCGAAACGGTGATATGGCGGGCACCGATGGCCAGACCCTTATCATCATTGACCGTCCGTACAAACTTCAGTACATTCTTATAGTTATCAAAAGGCTCACCGATTCCCATAACCACGATGTGGCTGACCCGCTCATCCTGACCACGCTCGTCAAAATACTTCTGAACCAGCATAATCTGCGCAACAATCTCACCGTTATTAAGGTCGCGTTGCTTTTTAATCAAGCCAGAAGCACAGAAAGTACAGCCGATATTGCAGCCAACTTGGGTAGTTACACAGACAGAAAGTCCATAGTGCTGGCGCATGAGTACCGTCTCAATCAGCATACCATCTGGCAACTCAAAAAGGTACTTGACCGTACCGTCAGCCGACTCCTGAACAATACGCTGTTTAAGAGGATTGACAACAAACTGATCATTGAGCTTGGCAATCAAGTCCTTGGACAGATTGGTCATTTCCTCAAATGACTGGACACGCTTGCGATAGAGCCACTCCCAAATCTGGGTAGCACGGAATTTCTTTTCTCCCTGAGCTTCCGCCCATTCAATCATTTCTTCTCTCGTTAAGCTATAAATCGATGGTTTCATGTTTCTCCTTTATTTCTGACGAATGACAAAATGGCGCTGTGACTGGCTAGATGCCGCTTGCTTTGCCTGTTTGCCTTGTTTCTGTTGTTTGTTCTTGTTTGCCTTTGGACGATTTTTTTTCTGCTCATCCTTGTTTTTTTTAGAGCCACGTTCTTTAGAAACTTCTGGATGCTTTTTGCTGTCCGATTTTCTCTTATGATGGGATTTTTTGTCAAAGGCAGCCCGTCTTGGCTGAGCATTTTCCAAAACAAAATAGGCACAGCCGTAATTACAATACTCTAGCAGATAGTCTTGCAAACGGCTGATTTTCTCTGCATTTTCCTTGGCTTTCTCATCCCGATAAAAACCGCGCAATCGCAACTGTTCATTGCCCCAGTCGCCAACAATATAGTCAAATTTGTTCAGAATTTCTGAAAAGCGCTGGTGAAAGGCCGTCAAGTCAAAGGCCTCTTTATAATTCTCCACCAATTCAAACTCAAATTTTTCTGCAATTATCTTGCTGCCCATTTGCTTAAACTCTGGGCCAGGGAATTTATTGTAATTATACAACTCAGGTGAAATCTCTTTACGCATACCTATCCTTTGTTATTCATCAATCTTACTTCATATTATTTTATCACAAAACAAGGGGAATTTATCTTTTTCCAGAAGAAAAAGATCTTTTTGTAAAAAGTCAGACGATTTAATAAAAACTGCTAATCATTTACCAAAGAATAAATCCTTGGTTCAGCTCTAAAAGTTAAAAATCTTAGCCGAAACTAAGATTTTTTGGTTTTTTCTAAATAATCAATCGCGTCCTGAAGAGTTTTGACCGGAACGATTTTCATATCCGTTTTGATTTCCTTGGCTGCTTCAAGCGCTGCTTCATAGTTAGTTTTGGCTTTAGGATTAGCCTTTTTTTCTTCCTCGCTGACAGGATTGTCTGGGGCAAAGAAGATTGTCGCTCCGATCTTGGCAGCAGAGACGACTTTTTTGTCAATCCCACCAATATCTCCGACTTTCCCTTCTCTGTCAATGCTGCCCGTTCCCGCAATCACGCGGCCGTCTCGCAGGTCTGGATTAGCAAGCTGAGTATAGATGGCTAGGCTAAACATGAGACCAGCACTAGGACCACCGATACCTTCGGTCGAAAATTCAATTGGAACACTACTGTTGACTTCCGTGCGGTCAATTAAACTAATACCAATTCCATTTTTTCCATTTTCCAGCTTGATGATTTTCCCCGTCGCTGTCTTAGTTTTTCCATCTTCCTCATAGGTCACCTTGACACTATCGCCCAAGGCCTGAGAATTCACATATTTGACCAAATCTTCTGAGCTTTCAAAGGTCTTGTCATTGACTCCCGTCACCGTATCCGCAATATTCAAAATCCCTTTAAAGGTCGAATTCTGAGCTACTTTCAGAACATAGACACCCAGATAGTTCATCTTGATGTCTTTCCCTGCAGCCTTGAGACCTTGGTATTTGGCCATATTCTGCGACGTTTCCATATAAAATTGGTTAATGCGCATATACTCAGCATCACTCGAGCCACCTGTCATATCCTGAGCTGAATAAATATCCGTAAAAGGCGTCAGCCAAGCGTAGACCAGATGAGCAAAGGTCGCATGCTGGATCCCAACCGTTACAAAATTGTAAGAACCTGGCGCATGATCTTCTTTTCCATCCACAGTTAGAACCTTCCGAATGTCTTCTGCGCCTCCAGGCACCTCAATGTAGTAAGGCAGGGGAACAATGAAAGAGAAAAGGAAGAGCACGACCACAATAATAGAGGCTAGTCCAGCACAACCAACTACTTTTAAACCACGTTTATCTTCCTTCGTTATCGTTTTTGGATTTGTCATGTCATTATTCATCTTTTTTCTCTAACTCCTCAATCACACTCGCTGGTACATAGGCAGAAAGATTCTGCTGAAAAGCAATCAATTCCCGCATCGCTGAAGAACTGATGTATCGGTAGGCCGGCTGACTCAGCAAAAAAACAGTCTCCACATCAGGTGCTAAGTCCTTATTGAAAAAATGCAGACTAGCCTCATAGTCCAAGTCCTGACCGTTGCGTAGGCCGCGGACAAGAGTAGTCACACCTAGTCTTTTTGCCACATCGACCGCCAATTCATCATGGGACGTGATGACTTCCACATTTTCCAAATGCGCCAAAGCCGCTAGAACCATTCTTTTTTTCGCATGGATGCTAAAAAATCCTTCTTTGTGAGGATTGTAGAAGATTCCCACATACAAGCGATCAAACAGCCGACTAGCTCGCTCAATCAAATCCACATGTCCATTGGTAATGGGATCAAATGACCCTGTAAAGAGTCCGATTTTATCTGACATAGACCGTCACCTTTGAAATTCCATATATTTTTTGCTTCCAGATACCCAAGTCTGCGATTTCTTCTGGTAAATCAACCGACTTGTCCGTCTCGCAAACAACCATAATATCCTCACTCAAGAGCTTGCGCTCCGCCATTTTTTCAATATCCGCAATAATCTGCTCCTTGGCGTAGGGCGGATCCAGCAGAACCAGATCAAACTGGCCGGTCAGATGCTCCAAGGCTCGACTCGACTCCATCTTGAGCAGTTCAAAGCGCACCGCTTCCTTGGTCATGGCAATATTTTCCGCCACGATAGCTTGTGCCCGCCGATCTTTTTCAACCAAAACAGCGGAATCCATGCCACGAGATACCGCCTCAATCCCCAGACTGCCGCTGCCTGCATAGAGATCCAGCACCCGGCCACCATCAAAATATGGCCCAATCATATTAAAAATCGCACCCTTGACCTTATCTGTCGTAGGTCGCGTTGTCTTGCCGTCTAATGTCTTGAGGGGTCTGCCCCCGTACTTTCCTGAAACAACTCTCATAAAAAACATTATAACAAAAATATTGAAAAGCTGATAGTAATTGCTAAGGCTGGACTTTATTCTCTAGCAAAAAAACTCCCTATAACAACCGCTCAAAAACGGTGATACAGGGAGTTTTCTTTATGATTTCAGACTTTTCAGAGCTTCTTTCACCTCTTTGACCGTTGCTGAGTCAGGACCATTGATATCATGGACCTGCTCTTGGCCGGCTTGGTTAGTAGACACAGCGGCGTCTGGCTGGGCCGCATCAACTGGGAGCGCATCCTTACTCCGATAGACAAAACCGCCAGTCTTATCTGCACAAATGCGGGTATCATCTGAGAGCCCTTCAAAAAACTGCTCAATCTCTGCTTGATTACTATCTTTTAAATTTTCTGTCAAGACTCTAATTGTATAATTTTCTGACTTGATTGTTGGAACAACTGTTTCAGAAGTTGTATCAGCCACAAGGAGATTAACAGTCCAAGATAAAATAAGTAGCCCTGCTAAAACAAGCAAAATTTTTTCATCAATTATGTACCTCATATCGAGAACCACGCACAGGATTATAAGTAAAGAACCCTTTAGCATTGTTTCCGTTAGTAATGTAGTCGCCAATATGAATTGGTCTCCAACCTTGACTTTTTCCTAAATATTGGCCACGAAGCCCTTGTCCATAAAAGACTGTCATGGCGTCACTATAAGTTCCTACACGTCCATCATCACCTATAGCCCTATAATATAGATATGCTCCTGTACCTGGACGAGGGTAAAATACATACCCAGAAAATTGCCAGCCTTTTCCACCAAAAGCTGCTGAACGATAAGTTTGTCCTGCTTCTAATCTAAACGGTTCTGCACTCGGTATAGAACCACGAAATGGAGAAGGCGCTAATAAGTCTTGGTTCAGAATATTATTCTGACTATCAATAGAGTCTTCCTCTTTTGCTTCAGCAACTGTTTTTATAACACCATTATGTCTGCGAAGCTCGTAGTCAGGGTAATTTACATCATTGTTTTTTTCATAAATTATTCCACCATCAGGGAAGCAAACTATCTTTTGAACGTCAGATAAACCAGCAAATTGGTCATTATTTATAGCTTCCAAAGTATTATCACTGGTAATATCATCAGCGGATACTTTATCTATATGGTTTACAGTAAGTAAGGGTAAAAACATCAAGGTAGCAATAACAAAGAATCTTTTTTTCATTATAAATACTCCTTATCATAATAAAGAAAGCTAAAAATAACAAGAGAGCTTTTATTATTGTTTCCGAATTTTTCCTTTCTAAAAAGTTCTCTACACCTTATAGTATAGCACCTATATATATATCAAGGAGTTTGTATAAAAAAAACACGCCAATCACATGAAGAAAAAGAAAATAAAAATTCTTTTGTTCTTATCTATTTCTTCTCAGACTAAAATGATCCGGTACTGGATCATCCCCTTCCTCGGACCAGGGATGGCAGCGACCAATTCTTGCCAAGCCCATCAACAGCCCCTTGGCTCCGTGTTTTTCAATGGATTCAATCATGTAATTGGAACAGGTCGGCCGAAAACGGCAGGAAGGGGGAAAGGCAGGGGAAATAAAGCGCTGGTAAAAACGAACCGGCGCTATCAATATTTTCTTAATCATTTTTTCTTAGTCTTGGTCACAGCCAAATTATGCAACTGGCTGACTTCCTTTTTACTCAATCGACGTGCTTCACCCGGCTTGAGCCCAGTTAAGTCCAGATGTCCAAACTGAGTCCGTGAAAGCTTGTCCACTGGTAACCCCACCGCTTCAAACATCTTCTTGACCTGATGATTACGCCCTTCGTGGATGGTCAACTGAACAACCGAACGATTCTTCACGGGATCGACCTTGAGAATCTCATAAACAGCTGGCTTGGTTTTCTTGCCCTCAATGACCAGACCGCGAGTCAACGGACGCAGAACTTCCTTATTGGCTACACCCTTGACATGCGCCACATAGACCTTGTCAATTTCATTCCGCGGGTGAATCATTTCATCTGTGAAATCACCATCATTGGTTAAAATCAAGGCACCAGAAGTATCCCAGTCTAGTCGGCCAACGGGATAAATTCGTTCCTTGACCTGCGGCAGCAAATCAACGACTGTCTTGCGCCCCTTGTCATCGGTCACGCTGGAAATCACCCCGCGCGGTTTATTGAGCAGGTAGTAGACCTTTTCTTCATTGTAGATAGGCTGACCTTCTACTTCCACTCGGTCACCAGATTTAATGGTGGTCGCTAGCTCACGCACCACCTGACCATTCACGGTCACTAGCCCCTGCTTGATCAATTCCTCAGCCTTTCTCCGGCTGGCAATTCCCGCATGGGCAATGTATTTATTGATTCTCATCGATATTGTCCTTTCACAAGATACAAAGACCATTTTCACAACCTTAATAGCTGGAGAAATGGCAAATAGGGACAGAAATGTCTCCCTCAAAGCTTGGTAATATTCAAAAAATGGTCCCTTATAGGATGAACTTGTCATTCTCCGAAAAGCTGACTTTCCTCAGCAATGAGCTCCGCTTCGTCCACAATCGGCAATTCATCCAAATGGTTGATACCCATATAGTCCAGAAAATAATCCGTCGTCACATAAAGATTGGGACGGCCAATGACTTCCTTCTTGCCATCTTCTCGAATCAGCTCAAAGGCTAACAACTTCGAAATCGCCCCGCTGGAATTGACGCCACGAATATCATCGATTTCCACCCTTGTAATGGGCTGCTTGTAAGCAATGATCGACAAGGTTTCCAGTGCCGCTCGGGATAAACTCTGGTTAATCGGTGCCCGCGAATACTCTCGTAAAATCTCAGCAAATTCAGGCTTGGTGACCAACTTATAAGTCTTTGACGTTTCCAGCAAGGTCAAGCTGGAGTCAGGATTTGCCTGATAGTTCTCCGCCAATTTTTCCAAACTCTGGATGACACCAGTCGGCGGCAAGGAGAGGATTTCCGATAGCTGATGAACTTTCAGACCGTCTTCCCCCGCCACAAAAAGCAGGGCTTCAATCTCTGCTAATTTACTCATTCTTTCTTCCTACTAAATAAATATTTCCAAAGTTTTCCTCCTGAATGACCTGCACTTCCTGCACCTTGACTAGCTCCAAGGTTGCCAAAAAGAGCGTAATCACTTCATTCATATCTTTGGTTTCTGCGAAAATATCTTGCAGGGCAAGACGTTTTTGAGCCTGACAGCGCTGGCGCACCACTTCCATCATGTCCTCGATCTTATACTCATCTCGCACAATGGTCGTATGACTCTTAGAAAACTCCTCCTGCTTCTTGGTCATCACCTTGGAAAAAGCTAAAAAGAGATCAACGGCTGTCTTGTCGTGCAGGAGTTCAGCATCTTCATAGACCAATTCCAGCTTGGGCTTGGAGTAGTAAAGAGCCCGGTCCTCATGCTGGAGGGACATTTTCTGCCCCAGCAACTTGAACTTCCGATATTCCTCAATCTGACTCAGCAAGTCCTGCTCCAGATCGTCCTCTAGATCCACCTGATCCACCACCTTGGGCAAGAGCTTGCGACTCTTGATCAGCATGAGCTGGCTGGCCATGACCATGTATTCTCCCGTTACTTCTAGCCGCATGGCCTGCAGAGTAGACACATAGTCCAGATATTGCTCGATGACCTCGGTAATGGGCACATCGTAAATATCCACCTGATACTTGGATACGAGGTGGAGCAACAGATCCAGCGGCCCCTCAAAATCTTTTAACTTGATATCCATTCTTATCTATATTTTTCTAATGTAATCACTGTCTTCAAGCCCAGATCACGAGCAATGTCATAGATGCCGACACCTTTTTCCCGCTGGCGCAGGATAAATTGCTCCCGCAGGCTTTGGGCTGATAAACTGGCCTGACCCTGCTCGATCAAGAAAGCTTCTAGCTGACGAAAACCCCACTGGCGTGAATAGGACTTGCCATTCTTTTCAAATAAATACGTCCCTGTCAAATAATCGCCCAACTCACTCGTTAGACTTTCGGGAATTTTAATAATCCGCTTCTGCCCAGCCTTCTCAATCCGTAAAACCTGAAAATCAAGATTGACATCTTCAACCTTGACCTGCAGGATTTCACTTGGCAAGAGACCCATTTCCAAAATCAAGAGCGCTATCAACCGGCCTTGTGGTACCGCAGAAGTTTCCCAAAAGGCTGACAAGTCCATCAGCTCGCTTCCCAGTTCCTTGGAAATAGCAACTTTTGGCAGGGTCAAGCGGTGAAATTCCCCAATCATCTTGTTCTTGTAAAGATAATAGAGAAATTGATTGACCGCTGAGAGCTTCCGCTTCTGGACAGCTGCCTTGAAATCCTTGATAGAGGCTTGATAAATCCGCAAATTGGTCTCCGTCACCTTGCTATGGATTTCATTGACAAATTGCTCCAGGTCGTAGGAATAGGCTAATTTTGAATTTTCAGAGATATTTTTTTGTTCTAAAAAAGGAGTGATATGTTCTTTCATTTTTTGGAAATCTCATACTGACTCGTGAAGGTATGCATCAACGAGTTAACAGCTTTTAAAATCGACTTTCTAGTAATGATGCCATAAAAATGTTGTTCTTTATCCACAACAGGCAGGAAAGACTCATCCACCAGCTTGTGCAAAACGTCCGCAATCTTGTAATCTGGCTCGACAGTCAGACCATCCTTTCGTGTCATGTGGACAATGTCCATAGACATAAACTCTTCCTCTGGCAGCTCATGCTGCATCCGATAAGCCATGATATCCGTCAGAGAAATGGTGCCAACGAACTTTTTCTCCGCAGTCACCACTGGAATGCGCGAATAGGTCATCTGGCTAAGCAAGAGAATAGCATGATCCACATTGTGCGTGTCAATCATGACCGCCAAATTCTCCCCAGGTGTCAAAAAAGTGTCTTCATGCTGCAACAGATAATCTTCAAATTCCTTAGCAATCATCGGGCAAACTCCTTGGACAAGCTTGGATAGAGTTCATGATTTCGCGTATAGAAATCAATTTTAAAGCAGTCATCGTCAATCTCTACCTTAGCATAGAGACGTTCGTTGATTGAACCACGAGGTTGGCTAATGGAGCCCGGATTGAGGAAGAGAGTCTTGCCTTGCATCCAAGCATCTGGAACATGCAAATGGCCATAGAGACAGATATCTGCCCCTACTTCCTGAGCCCAGAGATCCAGCTTTTGAAAGCTAAAGTTGATATTGAAAAGGTGCCCGTGGGTCTGGGCAATAATGGTCCCATCCAAATCTGTCACTAGCCGCTCTGGATAACCAGGATAAAAGTCCATATTCCCCGCTACGACATGAATTCCTTCCCAGACTTCATCCTCAAAAGGCAATTCTGAGTCTCCATCATGGAAAATAGCATCGACTTTTCCTAGATAATGATGTTTCATTTCTTCGACAATGGCACGGTCCCCATGGGAATCGCTCATTACGATGATTGTTTGCTTTGCCATGCTGGAAATACCTCCATTAATTTTTGCACCGCTTGCGCACGATGAGACTGGGCATTTTTCTCTTCGATCGTCAGCTCAGCTGACGTTTTTCCTGTCTCTCCAACCAAGAACAAAGGATCATAGCCAAAGCCATTTTCTCCTTTGGGTTCATGGGCAATATAGCCTGGCCAATCCGCTTCGACCACCAAGGATTCCTTATCTGGACTTGCGACCACCAGAGTCGTGTGGAAATGAGCAGAGCGGTCCTTAATATCAAAGATCATGGCCAGCTCATGCAGGAGTTTGATATTGTTTTCGTCATCTGTCGCACCAACGCCAGCAAAGCGAGCTGACCAGACACCTGGCAGACCGCCCAAGACATCCACTTGCAGACCTGAATCATCTGCCAAAACCATTTTGCCAGTCAACTGGCTAATCGTTTCAGCCTTGAGACGGGCATTTTCTTCGAAGGTCATACCTGTTTCAGCTACTTCTGGCAAATCAGGATAGTCATTCAGATTTTCTACCTCGTAGCCCAACTTCCCGAAAAGCTTACGAAACTCTGCTGTCTTGCCCTCATTTCGAGTCGCAATCAAGAGGGTGTCCTTGACATCTTTTGCTCCCAGAAAGGCTTGTAAATCCACACCCGTTTGGGGCAGATGGACATAGAGCAATTTGCCCCCTTCAACCAAGAGAAGGGCTCCCTGTCGCTGCAACAATTCTAGCTTTCGACCCGTTTCCTGGTTTAAAATATCCAGCAAGAAGGTCAAAAAGCGAAAGGCTGAGCCATAGCGAATGACCGTGATATTTAAGGGCAGGCCTAGCTCTTCTTCCGCCAAAATACTCTCTAAGCGGTCTAAAATATCAGAAGCTTCGGCTGGCACTCGCTCAAATTCACTATAAGAGGCACTTTGCCCCCATTCAGCTACATACCAATCAGAGGCATCTTTGTATTCATAAATGTTTTTTGTCATAAGGTCACATGCTCCACATTGACTTTCAGATTCAGCCAGTTTTCTGCGATTTCCGCAAATCTCTTAGCATTGGCTGTAGTATAAAAACGATGGTTCAGTTCGTGCTTCTCGCGGCTACGATTGATTTCGAAATAATTGAGCAGGACAGAAATATCCCGTACACACTCGGCCCCGCTGTCAATCAACTTGACGCTCGGCCCCATCATATTTTGAATAATCGGCCGAAGCAAAGGATAATGGGTACAGCCCAAGACAAGAGTATCCACCTTGCCTGCCAGAGGGTGGAGAGTCTCATAAACGACCTTTTTGGTCAGGCTGGACTGGAGCTCATTTGACTCCACCAGCGGGACAAACTTAGGACAAGCCAAGCTCTGCACCTCCATCTCAGGAGATAGGGCCTCAATCTTTTTTCGGTAAATATCGGACTGAACCGTCATAGGAGTCCCGATGACGCCAATTTTGCCACCAGTCGTAGACTTGATAGCAGCGCTGGCTCCGGGCAAAATCACACCGAGGACAGGAATATCCAACTTAGCCTTGACCTCCTCCCAGACAACAGCTGTGGCAGTATTGCAAGCAATGACAATCATCTTGACATCCTTGGTCAAGAGAAAATTGACCAACTGCCAAGTATAGTCCCGAATCTGCTCCGCCGGCCTAGGACCATATGGAGCCCGAGCCGAATCACCTATATAAACCACTTCCTCGTGGGGGAGTTGCCGCATCAATTCGCGGACAACAGTCAGACCGCCCACCCCAGAGTCTAAAAATCCAATCGGTCGGTTATCCATACAGTCTTCTTTCTAAAACAAGGGATTGGAAGCCTAGCCCAAATCCCCATTTTTTATATAGAAATCTCTGTCTGCCACCAAAGGGCGGCTGAGAGAAGCTTATTTTTTGTTTTTATTTTTAGCAACTGCTGCTTTTTGTTGGTTGATAATTTGACGGTAAACTTGTTGAACGCGTGCTTCACTTGGTTTTTGACCATTGGCACTGAGCAACATCCGCACTGCTTCTACATTGAGACGTGGGTTTTCCGCAAATTCCTTTTCGACCTGACGGCGAAGCAAGTACATACCAAGCAAAATCCCACCAAAGAAAGCCAGCATAATCAATAAAATTGCTAACAATGTATTCATAATAATCCGAACTCCTGTTTCATTTTTTACATTACTCTTTATTATACCAAATTATCTCTATTTTTCAAAATCAAAGCCATAGAGAGTCGCGAAATAATCTTCTGGCCTTTCTGCCCGACGAATCATACGAGCCTGACCATTTTCCTCTAGGAGAATCTCGCTAGAACGCAACTTGGCATTGTATTGGTAACCCATGGAGAAGCCGTGGGCACCAGTGTCGTGAATGACTAGCGTATCGCCAATCTGACTGACAGGTAGCGCTCGCTGGATGGCAAATTTATCGTTATTTTCGCAGAGGCTGCCGACCACATCGACAATCTCCGTCGGTCCTTCTGGCCGATCCATATTGGTAATATGGTGATAAGCTCCGTACATAGCAGGACGCAGGAGATTGACCGCAGAAGCATCTACTCCCAGATAAGTCCGATAGGTCTGCTTTTTGTGCGTCACCTTGATCACCAAAAGACCGAAAGGAGCCAGCATAAAACGGCCCAGCTCTGTGAAAATCTTGACCTGCCCCAGACCAGCTGGTGTCAGGATGTCCTCATAGGCCTGACGAACTCCTTGACCGATGACCGCAATGTCATTTTCCTCGCCATCAGGCTGATAATTGACCCCGACACCGCCAGACAGATTGATAAAGTCTAGCTTAATTCCCGTCGCTTCTAATACCTCGACCGCCAGCTCAAAAAGCTGACGAGCCAGCGCTGGATAATAGTCATTGCTGACAGTATTGGAGGCCAAGAGGGCATGAATGCCGAATGTCTCTGCCCCCAGCTCCTTAAGGTCTTTGAATGCCTGAATCAGCTGCGCCTTGGTCATCCCAAACTTGGCTTCCTCTGGATGATCCATGATACTGGTTCCCAGCTCAAAGACACCACCGGGATTGTAGCGGCAAGAGATCATCTTGGGAATCCCAGCCACTTCCTTCAAGAAAGCCACATCTTCGTAAGCATCTAGATTGATGGTCGCTCCCAGCTCCCGCGCAAGACGAAATTCCTCGGCTGGCGTATTATTGGACGAAAACATAATCTCATCCCCAGCAAAGCCCAGCTTTTGGCTCATGAGCAGCTCCACATAGCTAGCACAGTCCACCCCGCAGCCCTCTTCCTTGAGGATTTTTAAAATAGCAGGATTTGGTGTCGCCTTGACGGCAAAATATTCCTTGAAGCCAGGATTCCAAGCAAAAGCCTCATGCAAAGCCCGTGCTCTCGCTCGAATCCCCTTCTCATCATAAAGATGGAAAGGCGTTGGAAACTGCGCGGTCAGCTCCGCCAAGCGCTCACGACTGATAAATGGAGTTTTCATACACGCTCCTACTTTCTCTCTTACTGACAACATTATACCACAAGTATAGGCTGGGGAGGGGGAAAAATAGGCTCCAGAATTTCTACAATGGTTTTATCCATCATGGAAACTCTGGAGCCTTTAAATCATAAAATTAGAAAATATTTATACGTAATAAGTTAGAAGTTATGACATATATTTAAGACATAGCCTCATCAAATTCATTTACATAGGGCATCTGAACTCGTTGGTCGGTTCGAACTTATATAATGTGTTATGAAGTTGTATTTCTAGATGGGTAAAACAAATTGCTTTATTCTTATAAAAAATATTGTTCTAATTCAAATTTTTCAATTCCTTGTTTAGAAAGTATATACTCTCTTAAATGATGATTCGCTCTTGGATTATGAAAATCATCAAATTCTATGTTTTGAATTTGGTTATCCTTTTTT
>CAJPQE010000047.1:0-12994 GCA_905372795.1 Streptococcus cristatus
ACCGAATATTATTTTAAAATAATAGAAAATTTAGAATAAACACCGAATGAAGTTTTTCAGAAATAAGTGTTTGAGCCTTATGACTGTGAAATGGACGGAACTCTGGAGAGACCATGATTGGCACCGAAGGGGCAAGGCAGGCAACTGCTCAAACTCTCAGGTAAAAGGACAGAGCAAGGGAAGGACAGGAAACGGTCGTTCTCAGGCATCCAGAGTACATGTTTACACATGTACTTTTCTTTTTCTCGGTGTGGAAAAGGAGCATAAGACTTATGTTGAAATTGCTAAATCAAATTGATTCTCTGGTCTGGGGGCCTCCCCTCTTGATTTTATTAGTTGGAACAGGGCTTTATCTGACACTTCGTCTGAGGTTGCTACAGGTTTCGCGCCTTTCTCGCGCCTTTCGTTTAATTTTTGTATCCGGTGAGGATCATCATGGAGACGTGTCTAGCTTTGCGGCTCTTTGTACAGCTTTGGCGGCTACGGTTGGAACGGGGAATATTATCGGTGTAGCGACTGCCATAAAAGTTGGCGGACCGGGCGCCTTATTTTGGATGTGGCTAGCAGCTTTCTTTGGAATGGCGACCAAGTATGCCGAAGGTTTATTAGCAATCAAGTATCGTTCCAAGGATGCTCACGGAGCAGTTGCTGGTGGTCCTATGCATTATATCTTACTGGGGATGGGCGAAAAATGGCGTCCGCTGGCTATCTTCTTTGCTGTAGCGGGTGTCTTGGTGGCTCTTTTAGGGATTGGGACCTTTACGCAGGTGAATTCCATTACAGAAGCTATGCAGAATACGATTCAGTTGCCTCCAGCTGTGACTGCCTCTATCTTGGCTATTTTGGTGGCTCTGGTTATTTTTAGCGGTATCCAGTCGATTGCTCGAGTGTCGACCAAGGTTGTGCCTTTTATGGCGGCTATTTATATCTTGGGGACTGTGACTGTCTTAGCAGTCAATCTAGATCGTCTGCTGCCAACTCTTCAGCTAGTCTTTAGTTCTGCCTTTAGTCAGACAGCTGCTGTTGGTGGCTTTGCTGGTGCAACCATCCAGATGGCGATTCAAAATGGGGTTGCGCGCGGGGTATTCTCCAATGAATCTGGTTTAGGATCAGCACCTATTGCAGCGGCGGCGGCTAAGACCAAGGAGCCTGTCGAACAAGGCTTGATTTCTATGACGGGAACCTTTATCGATACTCTGATTATTTGTAGTCTGACAGGTCTAACAATTTTAATCACAGGAGTTTGGGATAGCAATCTCAATGGTGTGTCCTTGACTCAGGCAGCCTTTGCGACTGTCTTTGCTAATTTTGGTCCAATCCTTCTATCCGTTTTTCTAGTTCTGTTTGCTTTTACCACGATTTTAGGCTGGAACTACTACGGTGAGCGCTGCTTTGAGTTCCTGTTTGGTGTCAAATATATTCGCTTGTACCGAATTATCTTTGTTGCTATGGTGCTCTTAGGGGGCTTTATTGAGCTAGAAGCAGTTTGGGTCATTGCCGATATTGTCAATGCCTTGATGGCCTTGCCAAATCTGATTGCTCTTTTGGTCTTATCTCCTGTTATTATTGCTGAGACCAAAAAGTATTTTGACAAGAAGGGCTGAGTTTCCGTTTGGTGGATTTTTGAAAGAAGATTTTCTTGCTAAAGCTGCTTTGCCAGCTTTAGTTTTTTTATGGGCGAGAAATCTCTCGTCTTTTGTTATTGGTCAAAACATGGTATAATGAAGTATTAAGATTCTAGGAGGAAATAACATGCGTTGTCCCAAATGTGGCGGAAGCAAATCAAGTGTGGTTGACAGCCGGCAGGCAGAAGATGGAAATACAATCCGTCGTCGCCGTGAATGCGAGGAATGCCAGCACCGTTTTACAACTTATGAGCGCGTGGAAGAAAGAACCCTAGTTGTTGTCAAAAAAGATGGAACGCGTGAGCAGTTTTCTCGGGATAAGATATTTAACGGAATCATCCGTTCCGCTCAGAAGCGTCCGGTCTCAAGTGACGAGATTGAAGAATTGGTCAATCGAATTGAGCAAAAACTTCGCAGTCAGAGCGAAAATGAAATTGCTAGCGAATATATTGGCTCTCTGGTCATGGATGAGCTGGCCGAGCTGGATGAAATTACCTATGTCCGTTTTGCCAGTGTTTATCGGAGTTTCAAAGATGTTGGCGAGCTGGAAAGCCTTTTGAAGCAGATCACCAAGGGTTCTAAGAAGAAAAAGGAAAAATAATGGCTTATGAAACCAAATGATCATTTTTCTTTCTTGTCTAATAACCAGGTTAGTCAGGATATGAGCGGGCTGACCCGTTATTACCTACCCATTGTGGGCAAGGATGCAGTGGCGCTTTATCTTTATCTGGTTTCTTTTTGGGATAACGGAGCTCAGCAGCGACTTTTCAGCCATATTTTAAATCATCTTGATTTTGGTATGGAAGTGTTGGAGAGGAGCTTGGAACGTCTATCAGCTATTGGCTTGCTAGAGCTTTACCAGACAGAAACGGGATTTTTCATCCGACTCTATCCAACCTTGTCCGCTGAGGACTTCTTTGCTCACCATGTGTACAGTAGTCTTTTGGAGAAAAAGATTGGTCAGGCGGCAGTAGATAAGCTACGACCGGAAAATCCAGCTGGGCAAAAAATCGGTGCTTCTTTTAGCCAGATCTATGGCATGGAAGAGGTCAGTCCGATGAGAAACAGTCGCCAGAATGATTTTGACTTGACGCATTTTAAACAGAGAATGGCTCAGGATGGCTTGCGTTTTTCGGATGAAAAAGCAGACCTATTGGACTTGTTTGCTATTGCGGAGCAGAAGAAATGGACTTGGTACGAGACTTATGTCTTAGCGCGTGAAACGGCTGTGTCACATGTGATTTCGACGAAAAGGATGCAGCAAAAGATTCAGCAAAAACCAGTTTCGGGAGATTTTTCTCAGCAAGAGCAGTCTATTATCCGTGAGGCTAAAAGCAAGCAGCCCTTGTTCTTTTTGGCAGAAATCAAGAAAACCCGTCAGGCGGCCATTACGCGTAGTGAACGGAAGCTGATTCAGGATTTGGCAGAGATGGGACTGTTGGATGAAGTTATCAATATCATCCTGCTATTGACTTTTAATAAGGTGGATTCGGCCAATCTCAATGAAAAGTACGCCTTCAAGGTGGCCAATGACTTTTCTTATCAAAAGGTTACCTCGGCTGAAGAGGCAGTCCTGAAAATCCGTGAGCGCAACCAGCAGACGAATAGTCGTCCTGCGCAAGTCAGCCCAGCTGCTGCTAAAAGCAATGTACCGAATTGGAGTCAGCCGGATTACAAGAATGAAACGAGCTTAGAAAAACAAGCGGAACTAGAAGAGCAAAAAAGAAGACTTTTAGCGAGACTGGAAGAGGGAGGCGATTAAATGGAAAAAATAGGACAGGCGATGCCTCATATGAATAAGGTGAAGCAGTTTGATTATCAAAAATTAGTCCAGCAGATTTTAGCAGATCCAGATATCGCTGCCTTTATCAGTCGAGAACAACTGTCTCCAACCGAAATTCAGCGGAGCATTTCTAAGTTCAATCAATACATTACCGAACGAGATCGCTTCCTGTTAGAAGATCAGAACTATATTGCCAAGGGTTATAAGCCAATTTTGGTGAAAAATGAAGGCTATGCGGATGTTGCCTATGAGGAAACGCCTGAGTTGATTGAGCAGGAGAGACAGGAGGCCATTAGAAACCGTCTCAACCTCATCAATCTACCAACTAGTCTAAAAGAAGCTAGTTTGGCCAAAGTGGACTTAGACGATATTGGTCGTTACAAGGCTTTCGAGCTCTTGACCAGTTTTGTTGCGGACTTTCCGCATTATCAAAAGGCTGTTTATCTCTACGGAGATTTCGGCGTGGGTAAGAGCTACATGATGGCTGCGTTGGCGCATGATTTGTCAGAAAAACGTAGTGTATCAACGACTCTGCTTCACTATCCGAGCTTTGTTTTGGATGTTAAGAATGCCATTAGTTCTGGTTTAGTCAAGGACAAGATTGACCAGGTCAAGACAGCTCAAGTGCTGATTTTGGACGATATCGGTGCAGAGCAGTCTAGCCCCTGGATGCGGGATGAGATTTTGCAGGTCATTCTCCAGCACCGCATGCAGGAGAATCTGCCAACCTTCTTTACTTCTAACTTTAGTTTTGCAGATTTGGAGCGTCACTTTGCCAACTCTAAGAATGGCGATGAGACCTGGCAAGCCAAGCGGGTTATGGAGCGGATTAAGTTTCTGGCCAAGGAAGTGCATCTAGAAGGAGAGAACCGCCGATGAATGAAACAATTAACTTGATGAAAACTCATACGTCTGTTCGGCGCTTTACGGAAGAGCAGATTTCAGATGAAGAACTACGCGCGATTATCGATGCTGGACGTGCTGCTTCCAGCTGGAAAAACTTCCAGTCCTACTCTATCATTGTGGTGCGAAGCAAAGAGAAAAAAGAAGCCCTCTTTGACTTGGTGCCTCAAGAAGCCATTCGGCAGTCTTCGGTCTTCCTGCTTTTTGTTGGCGACCTCAATCGTGCTCAAAAGGGCGTTCAATTGCATACGGATGGTTTTTACCCTGAAGGAACAGAAAATCTCCTGATTAGCTCGGTAGATGCTGCTTTGGCGGGGCAAAATACCCTCTTAGCAGCTGAAAGTCTGGGTTATGGCGGCGTTATTATTGGTTTAGTCCGCTACGAATCTTCAAAAATTGCCCAGCTCTTTAATCTGCCAGACTATACTTATCCAGTTTTTGGTATGGCTTTAGGAAAACCAAATCAAAACCATGCTGTCAAGCCACGTCTGCCTTATGAAGCGGTGGTCTTTGAGGAAGAATACTGTGAGCAACTCAGCTCTGTCATTGAGGCTTATGACCGTGTGCAGGCTGAGTATGCTGGTGAGCGAGCACAGGATACTTGGAGCCAGCGTTTGGCAGCCCAATTTGGTCAGGAGCCGAATCAAGCAATTGCCCAACTGTTTAAAGAAAAGAAATTAGAAAAATAAGGCGGGGCTCAGCTCTGTCTCAAAGAATGAAAGAGGAAAAACATGGCTTTACCAACTATTGCCATTGTCGGCCGTCCCAATGTCGGCAAGTCAACGCTATTTAACCGGATTGCGGGTGAGCGGATTTCCATTGTCGAAGACGTGGAAGGGGTTACTCGTGACCGCATCTATGCGACTGCAGATTGGCTGAATCGTAAGTTTAGTATCATTGATACAGGCGGAATTGACGATGTTGATGCGCCTTTTATGGAGCAAATCAAGCACCAAGCTGAAATCGCTATGGACGAGGCTGATGTCATCGTTTTTGTCGTGTCTGGCAAGGAAGGTATCACGGATGCGGACGAGTATGTCGCTCGCATGCTCTACAAGACCCACAAGCCGATTATCTTGGCGGTTAATAAAGTGGATAATCCCGAAATGCGCAATGAAATCTATGATTTCTATGCACTGGGCTTGGGAGATCCATTTCCAGTTTCTTCTGTCCACGGGATTGGTACAGGGGATGTTCTAGACGCTATCGTTGAAAATCTTCCACATGAGGAAGTGGCAGAAAATCCCGATATGATTAAGTTTAGCTTGATTGGCCGTCCTAATGTCGGCAAGTCTAGCTTGATCAATGCCATCTTGGGCGAGGATCGGGTCATTGCCAGTCCAGTGGCTGGTACCACGCGCGATGCTATTGATACGGTCTTTACGGATAGTGAAGGTCAGGAATTTACCATGATCGACACGGCTGGTATGCGCAAGTCAGGCAAGGTCTATGAAAATACGGAGAAATACTCTGTTATGCGGGCTATGCGGGCGATTGACCGCTCAGATGTCGTTCTGATGGTGCTGAATGCTGAAGAAGGAATTCGTGAGTACGACAAGCGAATCGCGGGTTTTGCCCATGAAGCAGGTAAAGGTATTGTTATCGTCGTCAATAAGTGGGATACGCTGGAAAAAGACAACCATACCATGAAAGACTGGGAAGAAGATATCCGCGACCAGTTCCAGTACTTGTCTTATGCCCCGATTATCTTTGTCTCTGCCCTGACCAAGCAGCGTCTCCATAAGCTGCCAGACATGATTAAGCAAATTAGTCAGAGCCAGAATACCCGTATTCCATCAGCAGTGCTCAATGATGTCATCATGGATGCTATCGCGATCAATCCAACTCCGACTGACAAGGGCAAACGTCTTAAGATTTTCTATGCGACTCAGGTTGCGACCAAACCGCCGACCTTTGTCATCTTTGTCAACGAAGAAGAGCTCATGCACTTCTCTTACCTGCGTTTCTTGGAAAATCAAATCCGCAAGGCCTTTGTCTTTGAAGGAACACCGATTCACTTGATTGCAAGGAAGCGGAAGTAGGACTTGTTTCGGACTGTTTATAAAGAAAAAACAAGAGCGATTTCAGGGAATTCGTGGGCGGAAAGTTTATCCTTAAAACCCTAAACTTGCTAGCTCAAAATTGGAATAGACTGATGAGGGAAACTGAATTGGAAAAATTGAGTTTCTCTCATTTTTTGATGATGAACTTTCTCCGTCTCAAGTCGGATTTGGGCTTAAAAAATGGTTTTTAAAAGAGTTTTAGCCTTAATTATGGTAAAATAATGTCTGAATACTATTAGCTATCAAATGAATTGAATGAGGTCTTTATGATGAAAATCGGAATCGATCAAATCGGTTTTGCGACTAGCAATTATGTTTTAAAATTAGATCATCTGGCTGAGGAGCGGGGCATTGATCCCAACAAGCTCAGCCAGGGATTATTGATGAAGGAGATCAGCATTGCTCCTTTAACTGAGGATATTGTCACTTTGGGCGCAGCAGCGGCTGAGCAAATCCTGACTGTCGAGGACAAGAAGGCCATTGATATGGTCATTGTCGCAACAGAGTCTAGCATCGACCAAAGCAAGGCGGCTTCGGTCTTTATTCATGGTCTTTTAGGCATCCAGCCCTTTGCTCGTAGCTTTGAAATTAAAGAGGCCTGCTATGGAGCAACTGCTGCTCTAGACTATGCCAAGCTGCATATCAGACAATATCCAGAAAGCAAGGTCTTGGTCATCGCTAGTGACATTGCCAAATATGGGGCAGAGACGCCAGGCGAGCCGACTCAAGGTGCAGGCGCTGTCGCTATGTTGATCAGTCAAAATCCACGCATCCTTGAATTCAATGAAGATAATGTGGCTCAGACTCGTGATATTATGGATTTCTGGCGACCAAATTACTCTACGACTCCTTACGTCAATGGTGTTTACTCAACCCAGCAGTACCTGGATTGCCTCAAGACGACTTGGAACGAATACCAAAAACGTCATGCTTTAGCTTTGGGAGACTTTGCAGCGGTTTGTTTCCATCTTCCCTATCCCAAATTGGCGCTGAAGGGGCTGAATAAAATTATGGATAAAAGCTTGTCTCAGAAGGAGCAAAAGGGCCTGCAAGAAAACTTTGACAAGTCTATTCTCTATAGTCAAAAGGTCGGGAATATCTATACAGGCTCCCTCTTTTTGGGGCTCTTGTCCCTCTTAGAAAACTCTGAAAATCTTAAGGCTGGTGACAAGATTGCTCTCTTTAGTTATGGGAGTGGCGCTGTGGCCGAGATTTTTAGTGCCAATCTGGTAGAAGGTTATGAGAAACAGCTGACGACTAATCGTTTGGAGAAATTAAATCAACGTCAAGAACTGACAGTTGCTGCTTATGAAGAGCTTTTCTTTGCAGAAGCTCAGCTGGATGAAAACGGCTCAGCTGTTTTTTCTGACTACGATGACCAAGTTTACGCCTTGGTTCAAATCGATCAACACCAGCGCAAGTATATCAAAGTTGAGAAATCATCATGAAAATAAATTGGACCGGATTTTCTAAAAAAACGCCTGCAGAGCGACTAGAGTTTCTGAAAGCCCATGAACTACTTCAGGCTGAGAATTGGCAAAATCTTGCTAATCAAAGCCATTTGCCGCTGGAGACAGCCAATCAAATGAGTGAAAATGTGCTTTCTGTTTTGGCTTTACCTTATTCGATTGCACCAGACTTTCTTATAGATGGGCAGGTTTATCAGGTACCCTTTGTAACAGAGGAGCCCTCTGTCGTTGCTGCTGCCAGTTTTGCGGCAAAAATCATTAAGCGTAACGGCGGTTTCAAGACCAAGATTCATAATCGACAGATGGTTGGGCAGGTCGCACTCTATGATGTTCCCGATGTAGCTAAAGCCCTGGAGCAGATCCAAAATGAGAAGTCAGCTTTATTAGAATTGGCAAATCAAGCCCATCCTTCCATCGTCAAGCGAGGAGGTGGGGCGCGTGATTTGAGAACGGATTTCCTGGAGGGAGAGACGGACTTTCTAGTTGTCTACCTTGTCGTGGACACTCAGGAAGCCATGGGTGCCAATATCCTTAATACGATGCTAGAAGCCCTAAAAGAACGGTTGGAGGAGTTAACAGGTGGACAGAGCTTGATGGCCATCTTATCTAACTATGCGACTGAGGCGCTCGTAACAGCCTCTTGTGAAATTGATTTCCACTCACTCAGTCGAGACAAGGCAGAAGCTGAACGCACTGCTCAAAGAATCGCTCTAGCCAGTCAATTTGCAAAACAGGATCCTTATCGGGCCAGCACGCATAATAAAGGCATTTTCAACGGAATTGATGCAGTTCTTTTGGCGACAGGTAATGACTGGCGCGCTATTGAAGCAGGGGCCCATGCCTATGCTGCTCGCGATGGCCGTTATCAAGGATTGAGTAACTGGGAGGCCAATTTAGAGGAAAGAAAACTCTATGGCCAGTTGACTTTACCCATGCCGGTTGCTGCTAAGGGAGGTTCCATTGGACTTAATCCAATGGTTGTCGCTAGTTTTGATTTATTGGAGCAACCGACAGCCAAAGAATTAGCTTCGATTATCGCTTCTGTTGGCTTAGCGCAAAATTTTGCGGCTTTAAGAGCACTGGTGACTACGGGAATTCAAGCTGGCCACATGAAGCTCCAAGCTAAATCCCTAGCTTTATTGGCCGGTGCTCAGGAAGATGAGATTGCTGCTGTCGTTGCAGAACTTCTTAAAGAGAAGCAATTTAATCAGGCAAAAGCTAAGGAAATTCTAACTAAAATTTGTAAAGAAAAATGAGTCAATATGTATTGACTCATTTTTTATAGTGAAGAGGATGTTTCTTCAGGTAGCTGTAAATCTTTAAGACAACCGTCCCGCTAGCCATTCCGATAGAGATGACCAAGGCTAGGATGACGACCAAGGTAGCATGGACCATAGCCTGACCATAATCGCCTGTTACAAAAAAGGCAGTTGTCCGATAGGAAATATAACCAGGCACCAGAGGAGCCAGAATGGCCAAAATAAAGACAACAGCTGGTGTTTTGTAGATGATGCTGAGGATTTGGCTGGCACAGGAACCAATGATAGCAGCCACAAAGGTTGCAATGATGACATTGGTCGGCCCCTTTAGCAGGAGATAGAGAAGCCAAATAGCCATTCCTAAAACTCCGCCGGGAATCAGCATACTACGCTGGACATTTAGAACGATTAAAAAAGTGATGATAGCCAGTAGGCTGGCCAGAGCTTGTAGTAAGAAAGTCAAGATTGTCATAGGCTTATTTCATAAGAATGAGGGCGACAGAGGTACCGGCACCGAGAGCAAGGGTAATGAGGAGCGATTCAAAGAGTTTGCTCATTCCAGAGTTGATATGGTTGGTCATGATATCTCTAACTGAGTTGGTCAGAGCGATTCCAGGGACGAAGGGCATGACAGCTCCTGCGATGATCAAGTCTGCTGTTGAATCGAATCCCGAATAGTGAGCCCAAATCTGGGCTAATAATCCGAAGACAAAAGCTCCAGCAAAGGCCGAAACAAAAGGAATTCGAATATATTTATCGACATAAAGGGAGAAAGAGAAGCCAAATAGAGTCGCGATACCGGCTCCAAGAGCATCGTAGAAATTTCCACCGAACATGATAGAAAAGAAAGGAGCACTGAGTGTAGCTGCTGTGATGAGTTCTCTTTTGCTATAGGGAACCCCTTTTGTTTTAAGTGCCCCTAGTTGTTCAAGAGCTTCTTCCAAATTGATTGCTCCACTGACTAATTGCCGAGAAACCTGATTGACATCGCAGACTTTCTCGATATTGTAGTTCATATGGATATTTCGCTTCATTCGAGAAATATTGGTGTTTTCAATTGAAAAGAATATGGCAACGGGCATAGCTAAGGCATTGCAGTCCAGGATGCCTTGTGAATGGGCAATCCGGATCATGGTGTCTTCGACCCGATAAATCTCTGAGCCGCTTTGTAATAGCAAGGTCCCAGCTAGCATGATAACATCAACGGCCAGATTAAGATTTTTTTCATCTGTAGACATTTTCTCAGCCATTATATCCCCTTTTTCATTTCACAATAACTCTATTATAACACAAATGCTCAAAGCTATCTCTCCAAAGCAAAAGAAAACCAGCTGAAAATCAGCTGGTTCTACAATTAGGAAAGAGGCTTAGCTCAATGCATCATCCATAGAAAGAACTTCGTGGAAGACACGTTGTGTCAATTCAGTTTTTTGTTCTGGAGTGAGGTATTTAGTGTTTACACAGTATCCAGAGATACGTACGATAACATCTTCGCCAGACATGATCTTGTCGTAAACATCTTGTAAGTCCATAACGTTCAAGTTAACGTGTTGTCCACCATTTTCAAAGTAACCATCAAGGATTGTTACCAAGTTATCAACTTGTTCGTCACGAGTCTTACCAAGAGCGCGAGGTGAAACTTGAGTTGTCAATGAGATACCGTCAGCTGCGTAGCCAAAGTCAAGGCTAGCAAGTGAGTTCAAGTTTTGCAACCAGCCACCTTTAGCTTTGTTAGATGGGTTAGCACCTGGTGAGAAGAATTCAAGTTTAGACAAGTTCACAGAACCATCTTCGTTGAGGTATACACCTTTGTGGACTGGTGAGTTACCAGTTTGTTTAGAGTAAGCAACGTTAGATGTGATTGTCAAAAGTGATACAGTAGCTTCTGCGTCTTTGTAAAGTTTGTGGCTACGTAGACGAGTTGTGTAAGCTTCGATCAACCATTCTGCCAATTCGTTTGAACGTGGGTCATCTTCACCCCAACGTGGGTATTCACCGATTGTTTCGTAATCGTAGATGTAGCCATTTTCGTCACGGAGTGGTTTAACTGTAGCGTACTTGATAGCTGACAATGTGTCAACAGTGTTAGCGAATCCGCAGATACCGAATCCCATGTTAGCACGTTGTTTAGTTGGCAAGAAGGCCATTTGAACAGCTTCGTAGTTGTATTTGTCAGTCATGTAGTGGATGATGTTCAAAGCATCTACATAAGTGTCAGTCAACCAGTCAAGAGATTTTTCAAAGTTCGCTTTAACTGATTCAAATTCAAGAACTTCGTCACGGATAGGATCGATGTCAAATACTTTGTAGTCTTTATGCACATCATCGTAACCACCGTTCAAACCAGTAAGAAGGGCTTTAAGAACGTTTACACGAGCACCGAAGTACTGAATGTTGTGACGTTGTTCTTCGTTTTCTGGGTCAAGTGGTGACACACAGCATGAGATACAGCTCATTTCACCATATCCGTCTTTAGCCATTGTTGTTACACCTTCGTATTGGATAGAAGAGTGTTTGTGGCTCATGTGCATACAGTAGCGACGGAATGAGTATGGAAGTTTGTCAGTCCAGAGAACTGTCAAGTTTGGTTCTGGAGAGTTACCGATATTGTCAAGAGTGTTCAAGAAACGGTAGTCCATCTTAGTAACACGGTGACGACCGTCGTTACCCATACCAGCCATAGAAGTGGTGATGAAAGTTGGGTCACCTGAGTACAATTGGTCATAAGCTTTTGTACGAGCAAACTTCACTGTACGAAGTTTCATAACGAAATCATCAACAAATTCTTGGATTTCTGATTCAGTAAATGTACCACGAGCAAGGTCACGTTCTGCAAAGATGTCGAGTACGATTGGCACACGTCCTAGAGATGTTGCAGCACCGTTGATAACACGGCAGACAGCCATGAAGGCGATGTTAACCCATTGGATCGCTTCTTTAACGTTCATCGCTGGTTTACGAACATCAACTCCGTAAAGATCACCCAAGCGAACAACTTGTTGCAATGCTTGGTATTGAAGGTTTACTTCTTCACGAAGGCGGATTGTTTCTTCGTCGATTTCTTTAATTGCATTCCAGTCGTTGACTTTTTCTTGCATCAAGTAGTCTGCACCGTAAAGAGCAAGACGTGCGTAAACACCGATGATACGTCCACGTGAGTAGGCATCTGGAAGACCAGTTACAGTGTGAGCGTGACGAGCGCGGCGGATGTTAGAAGTATAAGCACGGAAAATACCGTCGTTAACAGTTGTCACATATTTTGTGAAAATTTCGTGAACAGCTGGATCAGGTTCATAACCATTTTCCTTCAAAGTTGTTTCAGCCATACGGATACCACCTTTTGGCATGAAGTTCAATTTGAAGAGTTCATCATTTTGGATACCGAAGATCAATTCGTTTTCTTTGTCGATAAATCCAGCAGGAATATCAGCAATAGATGTTGGACGAGTGTCCATTGGGAAACGAGTTTCTTCGTAGTGAGCCTTCGTCTCTTCTACAATCTTTTTGATGTGAAGTGAACGTTCTGTTGGTCCAGCAAGGAAACTTTCATCACCATCATAAGGTGTGTAGTTAGCTTGAACGAAGCGAGAAATACTTGCTTTTTCTTTCCAATCTACGCCTTTGAAGCCTTCCCAAGCTTTATCAAAAATATCTTGTGCTTCAACAACTGTCTTAACAACCATGTTAATGTCCTCATTTTTCTTTCTAGCAACAGTCATCTGTTACATTCATGAGTCAAGTATACCATACAGTAACCGATTTCAACAAGTGATATACGGCTTTTTTGTTGCTTTCTTTTCTAATACAGTCTGTTATTTGGCACTATCTGTATTATATGTTTGAAAGTAAAATTACTCTTTTCCATTTTTTCAGAAAAAAGGGTATAATAAAT
>CAJPQE010000048.1:0-12509 GCA_905372795.1 Streptococcus cristatus
ACGTGATCAAGGGACAAACTTCACCAGACATCAAGGGTTACGTAGCGGATAAAGCAAGCGTAGCAGATGTGAAGGTTACAGCAGACTCAGCTAAACCAGCCGATGAAGTCGTAACTTACAAGAAGGCTGAAGTTCCACCTACACCGACACCTGTTCCACCAACTCCAGCTCCGGTACCAAATAAACAAGTACCGAACAAGCCAGTGGAACCGAAAGTTCCTGGAACTACTGCTCTGCCAAATACAGGTGAGAAATCATCTTCAGCAGCAGTACTTGGTTTAGGAATTGTTGCAACACTCGCAGGTGTCAGCTTGATTAAACCAAGATTGAAAGAAGAAGATTAATTCTTTCTAGCTTGGATAGTAATCACTGAAGAGTTGTGGACGGTTAGTTAACAGCTCGCAAAAATCGATAACTTCTTTACGAAGTTATCGATTTTTTATTTATTCGATTAGCAAACTTTGGTTGTAAGAAATGAGAGAATATTCTAGTAAAATAGGAGATTTACTGGAGAATGATAGGGATATCACCTCAAAGTTATTGGTATTATTCATTTTACTATCGAGAGAATGTAATGACTGATCTCGGTATTTTAAAAGGTATAAGGAACTAGTACTCTAATTTTTTCTATATCTAGTTCGTACTTCAGCAGATAATTTTAGGGAATTGAGGACTTTCCTGTTTTTGTTGGATGATTTTTCGCCTTTCCTGTGTTATAATAAGGAAGATTAAAATTGTAGAATAGTTAAAGGAGAAATTCCAATGGGACGTAAGTGGGCCAATATTGTAGCTAAGAAAACAGCTAAAGACGGCGCAAACTCAAAAGTTTATGCTAAATTCGGTGTAGAGATCTATGTAGCAGCGAAAAAAGGTGAACCAGATCCTGAGTTGAACACAGCCCTTAAGTTCGTTATTGATCGTGCTAAGCAAGCGCAAGTGCCAAAGCATGTTATTGACAAGGCGATTGACAAGGCTAAGGGAAATACAGACGAGACCTTTACAGAAGGTCGTTATGAAGGCTTTGGGCCGAATGGTTCTATGTTAATCGTTGATACCTTGACTTCGAATGTTAACCGAACTGCGGCCAATGTCCGTGCAGCCTTTGGGAAAAATGGCGGCAATATGGGTGCTAGTGGCTCTGTATCTTATCTTTTTGACAATAAAGGCGTTATCGTTTTTGCTGGTGATGATGCAGATAGCATCTTTGAATTGCTTTTAGAAGCAGATGTAGATGTGGACGATGTAGAGGCTGAAGAAGGAAGTATCACAGTTTATACAGCACCAACTGACCTGCATAAAGCAATCGTGGCCTTGCGTGAATCTGGTATCCAAGAATTCCAAGTGACAGAGCTTGAAATGATTCCTCAGTCGGAAGTGGAATTAACAGGAGAAGATTTAGAAACCTTCGAAAAATTGTATAGCGTCCTTGAAGACGATGAAGATGTCCAAAAAATCTACACCAACGTAGATGGCTTCTAATTGAATAATATAAAAATACAGTCTGATTTAGTATAAGCTGCGTTCTAAGGCAGTTTCTAAATTAGACTGTATTTATTTTTAGTTAGTCAAGTGAAATTTTTTTAGGAATTGCTCCTGTTCCTCTTTGATAGCTTCTGTGGGATTTTTCACAGCAAGAATCATCTCAATCATTTCAGGATTGGCTTCGCGTACTAGCTGACTGAGAGCCCAGATGGCCGTAGCGATATGGATAGGATTTTGCCCTTTATCGATAATTTCTAGCAGTTTGGGAATAGCAGAGCGGTCATTAGCATTGGCTAGAGCAATGATGGCATTGCGCTGTAGGATGTTTTTGCCCCGCCAGCTACCAGCTATATGGCCGAATTTTTCCTTAAACTGACCATTAGAAAGTTCTAAGAAAGGTAGGAGCTCTGGATGGGCCAGTTCGGGGTCGATATCAGTTGCGAGTGGATTGTCTAAACCTTTATTATAGGGGCAGCAAATTTGGCAGATATCGCAACCATAGATGACTGTCTTGATTTTTTTGCGAAATTCTAGATCCATGATACCCTTATCTTGGGTTTGAAAAGATAGGCAGCGCTTGGCGTTCATAGTCCCATCGCCAATGAGACAGGAGGTAGGACAGGCCGTCACGCAGCGATTGCAGTCTCCGCAGTCATAGTCGACAGGTTGGTCAGGTTCGATGTCCAGATTGGTAATGAGCTCACCCAAAAACATGTAGGAACCAAATTCCTTGGAGATAACCAAGCCGTTCTTTCCGATAAAGCCTATTCCTGCTCGCCGGGCTACAGCGGTGTCGACCAAGGCTCCTGTATCTACCATGCCTTTATATTCAAAGTCGGCAGTTAACTCCTCAATTCCCTTTGCAAGCCGATCTAGCTTGTCTTGTAGGACATAGTGGTAATCCAGCCCCCAGCTGTTGGGAGTGAATTTCCCCCGTTTGTAAGCTGTTTTTTGTGGCTGTTGCTTGAGCTTGTGGGGGTAGGCGACTGCGATAGAGATGATGGTCTTGGCTGAGGCCAAACTCAGCTTGGGCTTGATTCGCTCCTCAATATTCTTATGTTCAAATCCTGAATTTCGACCTTCTTCTACGGCCAAGCGCAGCGACTTTTCCAGATAGTCAAAGTCATCCGCTGTCGTGAAGCCAATTTTAGAAATGCCAATGTCTTTTGATAATTTGATAATTTCTTCTTTGATATTCATTGCTATTATTATATCGAAATTATGAGAATTATGCGAGAAACTACTTCGTGAAAACCATGATTATTTAGCAAATTTGAGTGCAAGAAGAGTTAGGCAGATAAGCGTGTAAATTGAGAAATACCAACCTTTCAAGCCAATTGCCAAATGGATTATTTCTTGAAAGATATGGGGAAACATGCTATAATGAGAGGAAACATTTATAAACAGAACATAGCGAGTAAGGAATAAAATGGCTAATATTTTAAAAAAAATCATCGAAAATGATAAAGGTGAAATAAGAAAATTAGAAAAGATGGCGGACAAGGTCATGTCCTATGAGGACGAAATGGCAGCCTTGACCGATGAAGAATTGCAAGCAAAAACGGTTGAATTTAAGGAACGTTATGCTAATGGTGAAACTTTAGATCAACTTTTGTTTGAAGCATTTGCAGTTGTCCGCGAAGGAGCTAAGCGTGTCTTAGGTCTTTTCCCATATAAGGTTCAGATTATGGGGGGTATTGTCCTTCACCATGGTGATGTGCCAGAAATGCGTACGGGGGAAGGAAAAACCCTGACAGCGACTATGCCTGTTTACCTGAATGCCTTATCTGGCCAAGGAGTTCACGTTGTTACAGTCAATGAATACTTGTCAGAGCGTGATGCGACTGAGATGGGTGAACTTTATTCTTGGTTGGGACTGTCTGTTGGTATCAACCTAGCATCTAAGTCACCAATGGAAAAAAGAGAAGCTTATGCTTGCGATATCACCTACTCAACCAACTCTGAAATTGGTTTTGACTACCTGCGTGATAACATGGTGGTTCGGGCTGAAAATATGGTGCAGCGTCCGCTTAACTATGCCTTGGTTGACGAGGTGGATTCTATCTTGATTGACGAAGCGCGTACGCCATTGATCGTGTCAGGACCGACAGCTTCTGATACGAATCAGCTTTATTACAGAGCGGATAGCTTTGTGAAAACACTTCAAAAAGATGACTATATCATTGATATCCCATCTAAGACGATTGGTTTGTCAGATTCTGGTATTGATAAGGCTGAAAGTTACTTTAACTTAGAAAATCTATACGACCTTGAGAATGTTGCTTTGACTCACTTTATCGACAATGCCTTGCGTGCTAACTATATCATGACCTTAGATGTGGATTATGTCGTGAGTGAAAAGCAGGAAATCCTCATTGTTGACCAATTTACTGGACGTACAATGGAAGGTCGTCGTTTCTCTGATGGACTCCACCAAGCGATTGAAGCAAAAGAAGCTGTGCCTATCCAAGAAGAATCGAAAACATCTGCTTCGATTACTTACCAGAACCTTTTCCGTATGTATAAAAAACTATCAGGGATGACAGGGACTGGTAAGACAGAAGAAGAAGAATTCCGTGAAATTTATAATATTCGCGTAATTCCAATTCCAACTAACCGTCCGGTCCAACGTATTGACCATCCAGATTTGCTGTATCCTAGCTTGGAAGCGAAGTTTAAAGCAGTCGTGGAAGACGTCAAAGAACGCTACAAAACAGGTCAGCCTGTCTTGGTCGGTACAGTATCGGTTGACACGAGTGACTATCTTTCTCAAAAATTAGTGGCTGCAGGAATTCCTCATGAAGTCCTGAATGCTAAAAATCACTATAAAGAAGCACAGATTATCATGAATGCTGGTCAACGTGGTGCTATTACCATCGCGACCAACATGGCTGGACGTGGTACCGATATCAAGCTAGGTGAAGGTGTGCGTGAACTGGGCGGACTTTGTGTGATCGGTACAGAGCGCCATGAAAGCCGCCGGATTGATAACCAGCTTCGTGGACGTTCAGGTCGTCAAGGGGATCCAGGTGAATCACAATTCTACCTATCTCTAGAAGACGATTTGATGAAACGCTTCGGTTCAGAGCGTATTAAGGCCTTGCTAGACCGGATGAATCTGAGCGAAGAAGAGTCTGTCATCAAGTCTCGGATGCTAACGCGTCAGGTGGAAGCAGCCCAAAAACGGGTTGAAGGAAATAACTACGATACTCGGAAACAAGTCCTCCAATATGACGATGTCATGCGCGAACAACGTGAAATCATCTATTCTCAACGCTATGATGTCATCACAGCAGATCGTGATTTGGCTCCAGAAATCCATGCTATGATCCGTCGGACGATTAATCGGATTGTGGATGGCAGCAGCCACTCAGACCATGATGAAAAGATAGAAGCGATTCTGAATTTTGCTAAATATAACCTTGTAGCAGAGGATTCTATCTCAGCTGATGATTTAGAAGGTAAATCAAATCAAGAGATCAAAGATTACTTGATGGAACGAGCATCCGAAGTTTATGCCAATCAGGTTTCTAAACTTCGTGATGAAGAAGCAGTTCAAGAGTTCCAAAAAGTGCTGATTCTACGCGTTGTAGATAACAAATGGACAGATCATATCGACGCCTTGGATCAATTGCGTCAGGCTGTGGGACTTCGCGGATATGCGCAGAACAATCCAGTTGTTGAGTATCAGGCAGAAGGTTTCCGGATGTTTAATGATATGATCGGTTCTATCGAGTTTGATGTGACTCGTCTCATGATGAAAGCACAGATCCATGAGCAAGAACGTCCACGTACAGAGCACAGTATTAGCACGACAGCTACTCGAAATATTGCTGCCCAAAATCCAAATCTTCCAAAAAATGTTGATTTATCCTCTGTAAAAAGAAATGATTTATGTCCATGTGGTTCAGGTAAGAAATTTAAAAACTGTCATGGCCGCAAGAAGTAGTTTATAAGGAGAGAAGATGACCTTTAAAGCAACTAGTCAACCAATCAATGTAGCAGAAGTGCGTCAGCTTGCTAAGTTAGAAGGTCCTATTCTAGCTCATAAGCAAGAGCGGGATCGCCAACTAGAAGCCATTATCCGTGGTGAGGATGATCGCATCCTTTTGGTTATCGGTCCTTGCTCCTCAGACAATGAAGAAGCTGTCTTGGAATACGCTAAGCGTTTGGCAGCTCTTCAGGAAGAAGTCAAAGATCGGATCTTTATGGTCATGCGGGTTTATACAGCCAAGCCACGGACCAATGGTGATGGCTACAAGGGCTTGATTCACCAGCCTAATGCGACAGCGGCACCTAGCCTAATCAACGGGATTAAGGCGGTTCGCAATCTGCATTATCGCGTGATTTCAGAAACTGGAATGACGACGGCTGACGAGATGCTTTACCCAGAAAATCTTCCCCTAGTAGATGATTTGATTTCCTATATGGCTATCGGTGCTCGTTCTGTTGAAGATCAGCAGCACCGCTTTGTAGCCAGTGGAGCGGATTTCCCGACTGGCTTGAAAAATCCAACATCTGGAAATCTAAATGTTATGTTTAACGGCATTTATGCGGCTCAGAACAAGCAGAGCTTCCTCTTTGCCAATCGGGAAGTAGAGACGAGTGGAAATCCTTTGGCTCATGCGATTCTGCGTGGTGCTATCAATGAATATGGGAAGAACATTCCGAACTACTATTATGATAATCTGCTGGACACAATCGCCCAGTATGAAGCAATGGGATTAGAAAATCCATTTATTATCATTGATACCAACCATGACAACTCTGGCAAGCAGTATTTGGAGCAAGTCCGTATTGTTCGTCAGACTTTGATCAACCGCGACTGGAATGATAAAATCAAGAAGGTTGTTCGTGGCTTTATGATTGAATCTTACTTGGAAGATGGCCGACAAAATGAACCAGAAGTCTTTGGCAAATCTATCACAGATCCATGCCTAGGCTGGGATAAGACGGTCGAACTCGTCCATGAGATATACGATACACTAGGTAAATAATATGGCATTTATAGAAAAAGGTCAGGAAATTGACATCAAGCAGATCAAGTCTGCAACTATTTTGTCAGACCAAGCTCTGAAAAAGAAACATCAGCGTGATCAGGAATTGGCCGCCATTATCAGAGGGGAAGATCAACGCTTGCTCTTGGTTATCGGACCCTGCTCATCTGACAATGAAGAGGCGGTACTGGAGTACGCTCGCCGGTTGGCCGACCTCCAGCAGAAAGTGGCGGATAAGATTTTTATCGTCATGCGAGTCTATACTGCCAAGCCTCGGACCAATGGGGACGGCTATAAAGGGCTCGTTCACCAGCCAGATACTTCAAAAAGTCCAAGCTTGATCAATGGGTTAAAGGCAGTGCGCCAGCTTCATTACCGAGTCATTACTGAGACAGGCTTGACTACTGCTGATGAAATGCTCTATCCTTCCAATCTAGTGCTGGTAGATGATTTGGTTAGTTATCATGCCGTAGGTGCTCGATCGGTTGAAGACCAAGAACACCGCTTTGTAGCGTCTGGCATTGACGCTCCGGTTGGTATGAAAAATCCAACATCTGGCAATCTTGGAGTCATGTTTAATGCCGTCTATGCTGCTCAAAATAAGCAAATCTTCCTTTATCATGGTCAGGAAGTAGAAACGTTAGGAAATCCTCTTGCGCATGTGATTTTGCGTGGTGCGTTAGATGAGTACGGTAAGAACAAGCCTAACTTCTATTACGAAAATCTTCTGGATGTGATCAAATGCTATGAAGAAATGAAGCTGTCCAATCCTTTTATCCTGATTGATACCAATCATGACAATTCTGGCAAGCAGTATTTGGAGCAGATCCGTATTATCCGTCAGACTCTGATCAACCGTGCTTGGAATGAGCAAATCAAGAAGGCTGTGCGTGGATTCATGATTGAGTCCTATTTGGAGGATGGCCGCCAGAATGAGCCAGAAGTCTTTGGTAAGTCTATTACCGATCCTTGCTTGGGCTGGGATAAGACAGAAGAACTCATTCAGGAAATCTATGAAACCTTAGAAAAAGAAGCTTAAATAGAAAGGATTAGGAGGCTTTGGTAGAAGTCTACTAATGAATATAGGCAAGCTCATACTCTACGAAAATCTAATTTTGATGATGTTAAACCCCTTTGATGCATTTCAGTGTCATTTTCATCGGTTTGCCTTGTCGAAATTAGATTTTCTTTCAATCTCCTTGGGAGAAGGGTCTTGCTTTGTATTCTTGATAGAAGTATGATAAGAGGACACGGAATAGATATAGAAGAGATTTCCAGCATTGGTCGGGCCTACGAGAAGAATGAGCGCTTTGCTGAGAAAATCTTGACAGCTCAGGAGTTGGCTCGGTTTAGCTCCTTAAAAGGTAAGCGAAAGCTGGAATATTTGGCAGGCCGCTGGTCAGCTAAAGAAGCCTTTGCCAAGGCTTGGGGGACCGGTATTGGCCCTGTGACTTTTCAAGATTTGGAAATTTTAAATGATGATAAGGGGGCTCCCTATTTTAGTAAATCTCCCTTTGCTGGTTCGGTATGGCTATCAATCAGTCATGCTGGAAATCTGGTGACCGCCAGTGTGATTTTGGAGGAAGACAATGAAAGCTAGTCTACATAGACCCACTAAAGCAGTCATAGACCTGTCTGCTATTGCATTTAATATTGAGCAAATTGCGGCTCATATTCCCCAGTCGGTCCAGAAGTGGGCAGTAGTCAAGGCAAATGCTTATGGACATGGCGCGGTTCCTGTCTCTCAGCATATTCAGCCGCTTGTAGATGGTTTTTGCGTGTCCAATATTGACGAAGCCCTAGAACTACGAGAAGCTGGCATTGCTAAATCCATTCTTATTTTGGGTGTTTCTTCATTGGAGGCTGTGCCTTTAGCGATCCAGCAGCAGATTACCCTGACAGTGGCTAGCCTAGCTTGGTTGGAGGAGCTCTTGAACCAGCAAGCTAATCTGACGGGCTTGACTGTTCATATCAAGATTGATTCAGGCATGGGACGCATTGGCTTCCATGATAGTCAAGAAGCCCAGCAGGCAATTAGTCGCCTGCAAGCAGCAGGAGCTGTGGTAGAAGGAATTTTCACTCATTTTGCAACAGCTGACGAATTAGATACAAGTCATTTTGTAGCCCAATTAAATTGCTTTAAAGAGATTTTAAGTGAGTTAGCTTTCTTGCCACCGGTTGTGCATGCTAGCAACTCTGCCACAACTCTTTGGCACAGTGACACGATTATGAATGCTGTTCGGCTGGGGGATATTATCTACGGGCTGAATCCTAGCGGACGAGTGCTGGACTTACCTTATGAGGTCAAACCAGCTCTTAGCTTAGAATCTGCTCTGGTTCACGTCAAAGAAATTCAAGCGGGTGCGCATGTCGGTTATGGGGCGACCTATACCAGTGATAGCCAGCAAATCATTGGAACCATTCCTTTGGGTTACGCTGATGGCTGGACCCGGGATATGCAGGGCTTTGATGTCTTGATCGATGGTCAGCGCTGTCCCATTGTCGGTCGAGTTTCCATGGACCAGATTACAGTACGCTTGCCTCGAGTCTACCCTTTGGGAACGCAGGTTGTCTTGATTGGTCAGAGTGGCGCCGAGCTTATCACAGCAACGGATGTGGCAGAAAAGCGTGGTACGATCAATTATGAAGTGGTCTGCTTAATCAGCGACAGGGTACCGAGAGAGTATAAAAAGTAAAAGACAATCAAGAAGAAGGAAAGGAGACAGGATGAATCTGCATCAGGCTTTAACGGCCCTGCCAGGAGTGGGGCCAAAATCGGCTGAAAAATTTAAAAAACTAGGCCTTGAGAGCCTGCAGGATCTCCTGCTCTATTTTCCTTTTCGCTATGAGGATTTTAAGAGCAAGAATGTCCTCGACTTGGATGATGGGGAAAAGGCAGTTATTTCTGGGATCGTCGCGACTCCAGCTAATGTCCAGTATTATGGCTACAAGCGCAATCGCCTGCGTTTCACGATCAAGCAGGGAGAAGTCGCGATTGCAGTCAATTTTTTCAATCAGCCTTATCTGGCAGATAAGATTGAGCTGGGAGCAACGGTGGCTATTTTTGGTAAATGGGATAAAGCCAAGGCTAGTCTGACGGGGATGAAGGTGTTAGCTCAGGTTGAAGACGACTTGCAGCCAGTTTATCGAGTTGCCCAAGGGATCAGTCAGGCTAGTCTAGTCAAACTGATTAAGGCGGCCTTTGACCAAGGTTTGGATCAGTTATTGGAGGAAAATCTTCCTCCTGTCCTTCTGGAGCACTACCAGCTTTTGAGGCGCACTCAAGCTGTACGTGCTATGCACTTTCCTAAGGATTTGGCAGAATACAAGCAGGCCCTGCGTCGAGTCAAGTTTGAAGAACTTTTTTACTTTCAGATGCAGCTGCAGGTTCTGAAGCATGAAACCAAGGATGTCAGTCAGGGACTGGCTATTCCTTGGCAGGAAAAAATGCTGGCTCAAAAGAAGGCTGCATTGCCATTTTCTCTGACAGAGGCTCAGGAGCGGAGTCTGGAAGAAATTCTCGGTGATTTGCAATCGCCTGCCCATATGAACCGTCTTCTGCAGGGAGATGTTGGTAGTGGTAAGACCGTTGTGGCTGGTTTGGCCATGTATGCCGCCTATACGGCAGGTTACCAGTCGGCTTTGATGGTTCCGACAGAAATCTTGGCTGAGCAGCATCTGGACAGTCTGACTCAGCTCTTTCCTGAACTGAATTTGGCCCTCCTAACTGGTGGTATGAAAGCTGCTGAACGCAGAGAGACTTTGGCTGCTATAGAGTCGGGTCAAGTAGATATGGTGGTCGGCACCCATGCCTTGATTCAGGAAGGGGTGGTCTATCATCGACTGGGCCTGGTCATTATTGATGAGCAGCATCGTTTTGGGGTGGACCAGCGTCGGATTTTGCGGGAAAAGGGAAATAATCCAGACGTTCTCATGATGACAGCCACGCCGATTCCTCGAACTTTGGCTATTACCGCTTTTGGCGATATGGACGTCTCCATCATTGACCAGATGCCGGCTGGCCGCAAGCCCATCATTACTCGCTGGGTCAAGCACGAGCAATTAGAAGTGGTTTTGGACTGGATGAAAAAAGAGCTGGCCAAGGGCGCCCAAGTCTACTTTATTTCTCCCTTGATTGAGGAATCGGAGGCTTTGGATTTAAAAAATGCGATTGCTCTAGAGGAAGAACTTAAGGCCTACTTTGCCAATCAGGCTCAGGTGGCTCTCCTTCACGGTCGTATGAAAAATGACGAAAAAGAAGCCATTATGCAGGATTTCAAGGATGGGAAAACGGATATTCTAGTGTCAACTACAGTTATTGAAGTCGGCGTCAATGTTCCGAATGCGACCATCATGGTTATCATGGATGCTGATCGCTTCGGACTCAGCCAGCTTCATCAGCTGCGGGGCCGAGTTGGTCGGGGAAATAAGCAATCGTATGCCGTTCTAGTTGCCAATCCCAAGACAGAGTCTGGCAAGAAACGGATGAAAATCATGACCGAGACAACAGATGGCTTCGTTCTGGCTGAGGAAGACCTCAAGATGCGTGGCTCTGGTGAAATTTTCGGTACCCGTCAGTCTGGTATTCCAGAGTTTCAGGTGGCGGACATCGTGGAGGATTATCCCATTCTGGAAGAAGCGCGCAAGGTAGCCAGTCAAATAGTCGCCAATCCTAGCTGGCGGCAGGATGCCAACTGGCACCTAGTATCCCTGCATCTAGAAAAACGCGATTATCTGGACTAGCTAGATAAAGTTTGGATTTATTTGTTTAAGCTTTCTGCAAGAAAATTCTAAGCCTTCCTTAAGCTTTGAGGTCTATAATAAAAGTATCAAAAGAAACGAGGTGGCAAAAATGAAAGTAGCAGTTAAAGTAACCTATAAAAAAGAATTCAAACAGATGCGCCGCGTGAACAAGACTTATGGAATCTAATAATTCCAAGTGAAAGATAAAAGAAGATACCTCCGGAAGAAATTCTGGAGGTATTTTGCTATTGAATCAAGGCTTTCTTGCAATTTATGTTATAATATAGAATAACTATGATAAAAGGAGCTCAATTATGTTTCCAGATGACAGTTTGACTTTACATACAGACTTATACCAAATCAATATGATGCAGGTTTATTTCAACGAAGGTATCCATAATAAGCGTGCTGTTTTTGAAGTCTATTTTCGCAAGAATCCTTTTAATAATGGCTATGCCGTTTTTGCGGGCTTAGAGAGGATTGTGGCTTATCTGAATGATTTGACATTCAGTCAGACGGATTTGGACTATTTAGCGTCTTTGGGCTATAATGGAGCTTTCTTAGAGTATTTACGCGATTTCAAGATGCAGCTGACCGTGCGTTCAGCTAAAGAAGGAGATTTGGTTTTTGCCAATGAGCCGATTGTTCAGGTCGAAGGACCGCTGGCTCAATGTCAGTTGGTGGAAACAGCGATTTTAAATATCGTGAATTTCCAAACCTTGATTGCGACCAAGGCAGCTCGCATCCGCTCTGTGATCGAAGATGAGCCGTTGATGGAGTTTGGTACCCGTCGTGCTCAGGAAATGGATGCGGCGATTTGGGGTACGCGGGCGGCCGTTATCGGTGGAGCCAATGGCACCAGCAATGTTCGGGCAGGTAAGCTCTTTGATATTCCCGTTCTAGGGACGCATGCCCATGCACTTGTGCAGGTTTATGGCAATGATTACGAGGCTTTCAAGGCTTATGCAAGCACTCATCGGGATTGTGTGTTCTTGGTAGACACCTATGATACCCTTCGGATTGGGGTTCCTACGGCCATCCGTGTAGCGCGTGAATTTGGGGATAAAATCAATTTCTTGGGCGTGCGGATCGATTCTGGAGACCTAGCCTATATTTCCAAAAAAGTTCGTCAGCAGTTAGATGAAGCGGGCTTCCCAAATGCTAAAATCTACGCTTCCAATGATTTGGATGAGAATACCATCCTCAACTTAAAAATGCAAAAGGCTAAGATTGATGTCTGGGGTGTGGGAACCAAGCTCATTACAGCCTACGACCAGCCGGCTTTAG
>CAJPQE010000049.1:0-12460 GCA_905372795.1 Streptococcus cristatus
CTGAGTTAACTAGCTATGGCACGGTTCCTGATAATGCTCCTGTACACGAAGTTCCCGAGTTCACTGGCTATGGTACAGTTCCCGCTAGTGCCCCCGTGTACGAGAAGCCTGAGTTAACTAGCTATGGCACGGTTCCTGATAATGCTCCTGTACACGAAGTTCCTGAGTTAACTGATTATGGCATTGTTCCAGATAGCGCTCCGGTTCATGAGGTCCCCGAGTTGCCTGGATATGGCACGGTTCCGGATAGCGCTCCTGTACACGAAGTTCCTGAGCTCACTAATTATGGCGCCGTTCCTGATAATGCTCCTGTACACGAAGTTCCCGAGTTCACTGGCTATGGCACCGTTCCCGACACTGCTCCCGTGCACGAGGTTCCTGAATTAACTGATTATGGTACAGTTCCAGATAGCGCTCCCGTTCATGAAGTTCCCGAGTTAACTGGTTATGGAAAAGTCCCAGATACTGCTCCAGTCCATAGACTTCCTGAGTTAGAGTTGGTTGCAAAGGATGAAACTCGTGTGGAGAAGATTGCTTTTAACATCGAGGAACAATATACTGATGAGTTACCTCAGGATGCTCGCCAAATCGTGACTCCAGGTGTTCAGGGCGAACGGACCATCAATACTCGTATCTATACTTCCAACGGTCAAGAGATTGCCCGTCAAGAACTGTCCAACGAGGAAACTCTAGCCCCAGTTACGCAAGTTGTCAAAGTTGGCACCGCCAAGCCATATATGGTACCGAGCACTGCGCCGCAAGCATCTGCCCTTCCAGAATATCCGCTTACTTATAGGGATGAAACTCGAGTAGAGAAAATTGACTTTACCACACGTGAAGAAGAAACAGATGAGCTTGTACAAGGTGCCCGCCAAATCGTCACTCCAGGTGTTCAGGGTGAACGTACGATCAAGACTCGAGTTTATACTTCCAATGGCCAAGAGATTGCCCGCCAAGAACTGTCCAATGAGGAAACGCTAGTCCCAGTTACGCAAGTTGTCAAAGTTGGCACAGCCAAGCCACATATGGTACCGAGCACTGCGCCGCAAACATCTGCCCTTCCAGAATATCCGCTTACTTATAGGGATGAAACGCGAGTAGAGAAAATTGACTTTACCACACGTGAAGAAGAAACAGATGAGCTTGTACAAGGTGCCCGCCACATCGTCATTCCAGGTGTTCGTGGCGAACGTACCATCAAGACTCGAGTTTATACTTCCAACGGTCAAGAGATTGCCCGCCAAGAGTTGTCTAACGAGGAAACGCTAGCTCCAGTCACACAAGTTGTCAAAATTGGCACGGCCAAGCCACACATGGTACCGAGCACCGCTCCGCAAGAGTCTGCCCTACCAGAGTACCCGCTGACTTATAAGGATGAAACGCGAGTAGAGAAAATCGACTTCACCACGCGAGAGGAAGAAACGGATGAGCTTGTACAAGGTGCCCGCCACATCGTCATTCCAGGTGTTCATGGCGAACGTACGATCAAGACTCGAGTTTATACTTCCAATGGTCAAGAACTTGCCCGCCAAGAGTTGTCCAACGAAGAAACGCTAGCTCCAGTCACACAAGTTGTCAAAATTGGCACAGCCAAGCCACATATGGTACCTAGTACTGCGCCGCAAGCATCTGCCCTACCAGAGTACCCGCTGACTTATAAGGATGAAACGCGAGTAGAGAAAATCGACTTCACCACGCGAGAGGAAGAAACGGATGAACTTGTCCAAGGTGCTCGTCAAATCGTCACTCCAGGTGTTCAGGGTGAACGTACGATCAAGACTCGTATCTATAGTTCCAACGGACAAGAGATTGCCCGCCAAGAGTTGTCTAATGAGGAGACGCTAGCCCCAGTCACGCAGCTTGTCAAAGTTGGCACGGCCAAGCCACATATGGTCCCGAGCACCGCTCCGCAAGCATCTGCCCTTCCAGAATATCCGCTGACCTATAAGGATGAAACACGAGTAGAGGAAATCGCCTTTACCACGCGAGAGGAAGAAACGGATGAACTTGTCCAAGGTGCCCGCCACATCGTCATTCCAGGTGTTCAGGGTGAACGGACCATCAAGACTAGAGTTTATACTTCTAACGGCCAAGAACTTGACCGTCAAGAGTTGTCCAATGAGGAAACGCGGGCAGCAGTTGCTCAGCTTGTCAAAGTTGGCACAATAAAACCGCACACGGTACCAAGTGATGCCCCGCAAGTGGAAGCCTTGAAAGAGTTCGATCTGATTTCGCTTCACAATCTACTGACAGAAGCGGAGCAAATCAAGGCTCAGGCTCGTTATTTCAACGATGGTCAAAGTCACCAAGCAGCCTATGATACTGCTTTGGCGGCAGGTCATACGATTCTCAATCAGTCACAAGCTAGCCAAGCGGAAGTCGACCAGCTGGTGGACCAAATCAATCAAGCCAAGGCTCAGTTACAGGGTCTTGAAGTAGACAAAACACGCTTGCAAAATGAACATGCTTTGGGCAGAACTGTGCAGACGACTGTCCAATACAAGAATGCGGATGCAGATAAGAAGGTAGCTTATACGAACGAATTGACCAAGGCAGAAGGAGTTCTGAATAATCAAACCGCTACACAAGTGCAGGTCAATCAAGCTTTTGCCAGCCTGACAGCAAGCAAGACGGCTCTAAATGGTGTGCCTAAGGTTAAGCCGACAGTTTCGATCTTAAGTCTGACAGAAAATCCAGAGGACAAGTCGGTCACGGTTCAATATAGCTTGGAAGACAAGACAAAATCCCTGCGCTCAGCGACAGCTGAATTGTACAAGGGGGACCAGCTTGTCCGCTCGCTTCCGATTGACAATGTGGCAGGAAGTCTGAAGATTGATGACTTGGATTACTATACAGGCTATACGCTAAAAACCAAGCTGACTTATGAGCTGGATGCTGGCAGCCTGACTGACCTTGAAAAAGATAGCCGCAACTTTGAGTTGCAATACAAGAAGATTGCCTTCCGCGATATTGATTCGGCAGAGTTTTACAGAAAAGAAAAGGATCAGTTCAAGCGTATCGTTTCCATGGCTGCTATACCTACGGACCTGTCTAACTACTTTGTCAAAGTCAAATCGAGTGAATCCAAGGACATGCTCCTGCCGGTTCAAAGCATGGCAGAAGGCCAGAAGGATGGCAAGGCTGTCTACAAGGTTAAGGTCTCTCTGCCTGAGCTGGTGCAAGAGGGTGACACAGGCTACAAGTCTGGTTATGACTTTTATATCAGCAGGGCAGTGCCTAGTCAGCAAAATGTCTACACGAGCTTTGCTGGTTTGGTAGACGCCATGAAGAAAAATATGGCTGGCAACTTTGTTCTAGGAGCCGATTTGGATGCGAGCGAGGTCAGTCTGGCCCCTACTGATTATGTCTATCTCCGAGGAAACTTCACAGGCAGTCTGACTGGTAACAACAATGGCAAGCAGTATGCGATTTATAATCTAGCCAAACCTTTGTTTGAAAATCTCAAAAGCGGTTCCTCTATTTCTAATCTGGACCTGAAAGAGGTCAATATTGTCGGGACCTATGACTCAGCAGCCTTGGCTCGCAGTGCAGATAATGCGCGAATCACGGATGTTTCTGCCCAAGGTAGAGTGTCGGTAGTGGGCAATGCGTCCCAGGTAGCTGGTTTGATCGTTGTTGCAAGCAATAGCCAAATCACCAACAGTTCCTTTACAGGAACTATCCAGACCAATGACAAGCAGTACAAGGCTTATAATGTCGGCGGTTTGGTTGCCAACCTCAAGGGAGGAAATTCCTTGCTCAGTCAGAGCAGGGCAGATGTGACTATTCTAGCAGGTGCTCGAACAAACGAACAGCGCTTCGGTGGTTTAGTCGGTCGCTTGGAAGACAATGCCCGTATCAGCCGTTCTTATGTGACTGGAAAGATCCAAAATTCTACGAAGAACGGTCAAATCGGTGGAGTAGTCGGTTCCAATTACTTCAATGGCTTGATTGACAATGTTATCAGCAATGTCAGCGGTACAAATGTCTACAGTATTTCTGGCGACCAAGATTACAAGAATGATCGCATCAGAGAAGCCTATGCCGTTGAAGGAAACGAAACTCTAGGCAATGATCAGTTTGTCACGTCTACTCTGACTTTGGACGAGGCTGAAGAGAAGCTGGCGAGCCTAGACATTAGGACCACGCTAGAAGACAGCAATCTCAATCTTCATACTGTTGACTACAGCAAGGAAAAGAATGCTCGAGAAGACCGTCTGATAGCCTACGCCAATATGGAAAAACTCCTGCCATTCTATAATAAGGAAACCATCGTTGCCTACGGCAATAAACTTCCAGATAATCACAAGCTTACTAGAGAGTATTTGCTGGATGTGGTTCCGATGAAGAGCGACCAGATGATCACCGATATCCATAGCAACAAGACTGCGATTAACCGCCTGATGTTGCACTTTGAGGATAAGACGGTTGATTATCTAAATCTGACCTATAAAGGAGACTTCAAACATCAAGCTATCGCAGAATACACTGTGAATGGTTTAGACCTCCTTTATACACCAGAAACCTTCCTATCAGACTATAGCAGAATTCTCAATCAAGTGCTGCCAGAGTTGAACAAGGTTGTTCTTGACTCACCAACTATGCGAACTGTTTTAGGTGTGAATACGGATGCTTCTCTAGATGAGCTCTATCTGGACACAGCCTTTGAGCAAGTCAAGACCAAGCTGGCAGAAGAGTTACGCAAAGTTCTGGCTATGGACAAGTCCATCAATACTGAAGGCGATGTCGTGGCTGACTATGTAGCTCAGAAGATTACAGTCAATAAGGAAGCCTTCCTATTGGGTCTGACCTATCTCAACCGCTGGTATAATATCAACTATGACAAGACTAATGTCAAGGATTTATCGGCCTATAAGTTTGACTTCTTTGGAAAACATAATGCTTCAACACTGGATACCATTATTTCACTTGGTCAGTCTGGTTTTGAAAATCTCAAGGCCAAGAACAACCATCTGGCCTACGATAACTCGCTCTCTGAAGCGACTGGCAAGCGCGGCCTCTTTAACTATCTGGAAAGCTATCGCCAGCTCTTTCTGCCAGACAAGACCAATAACGAATGGCTCAAGACTAATACAAAAGCCTATATCGTTGAGGCTAAGTCGGATGTACTGGAAGCTAGACAGCTTCAGGATGCAGCCGAGGGCAAGAGCAAGTATTCTGTCGGCGTTTACGACAAGATTACTGCGGACAATTGGGAATACAAGGGCATGCTCCTGCCACTCTTGACCATGACTGAGAAGGGTGTCTATGTCATCTCCAATATGTCCACTGTCTCCATGGGAGCTTATGATCGCTACCGCCTTGATGCCAATAACAGGGTGCGAACAGATGCAGAATTGGTTGAGTATGTCGAAGACCGAGTTAGAAAGTCAGCTGAATGGCAGCGTGACCACTATGATTTCTGGTATAAGATTTTAAGTCCTGAAAGCAAGGACAAGCTCTTCCGTTCTGTTCTGGTTTACGATGGATTCTCATTGGTTGACAAGGATGGTAAAAGATATTGGGCTCCAGCTAATGACAAGAAATCACTAGCTATGCAGGAATTCTTTGGACCAGCCGGCAAGTGGTATCCAAGCAAGGGATACAATGCCTATGCTACGGGAAGTGTCACCCACTTTGATGCTGCTCGCTTGTTAGAAGACTATGGTAACTCCGTCTACACCCATGAGATGACCCATAACTCCGATGGTTCTATCTACTTTGAAGGTTATGGTCGCCGCGAAGGACTGGGGGCTGAGCTCTATGCGCGTGGTCTCTTGCAGTCCACACCAAGTCCAAATGAACCTACCATTACCCTCAATACCCTCTTCAAGACGGACAAGGACTCTAAGACACGGATGCATACCTATAACTTTAAGGAACGTGTCCAAAATGCGGCAGATTTGCAGAACTATGTCCATGGCATGTTTGACATGATTTACACGTTGGATTACCTAGAGGGGACATCGATGGTCAAGCAGAGCGATGCAGCCAAGCTCCAGTGGTTTAGAAAGATGGAGAATTACTATATCACTGATAAATATGGCAAGCAGACCCATGCTGGTAACCAGACGCGCACTTTCACTGCTGAGGAAATCAAGCAGCTGACCACCTTTGAATCCCTGATTGACAATGATGTCATCACCCGTCGGGAGAATAAGGATAGCGGACAGTATCCGCGTAATGGCTACCTCAGTCTCAGCCTCTTCTCGCCAATCTACTCAGCCTTGAGCAATCCAAATGGGGCGCCGGGAGACGTCATGTTCCGTCGTACAGCCTATGAATTGCTGGCAGCCAAGGGCTACCATGAAGGCTTTGTCCCTTATGTCTCAGGGAAATTCTCCGAAGAGGCTGCTGCGGAAGGTAAGACGACCTGGGATGGCTGGCTCAGGAGAGACGTTGGTCTGGTGACAGATCAGAAGGTCTTGGAAAATGTATTCAAGGGAGAATATGCTTCATGGGCGGCCTTCAAGAAGGCCATGTACCAAGAGCGGATTGACCAGCTAACCAAGCTCAAACCAATCACCATCGAGTACGAACTCAGAAATCCAAGCAGTACCAAGCAAGTAACCATTCGCTCCTATGCAGAGATGCAGAAACTGATGGATGAAGCAGTCGCAGAGGATGTGCGCAACATTACCAATGCGACAAATCGTGTTGAAGCTAGCTGGGTCAACCTGCTCAAGAAGAAAATTTACAACGCCTATCTTCGTGAGACAGACGACTTCAGACAGTCAATCTTTAGCAAATAAGCCTCAACTTACTTGACGAAAATAGTAAAAAGCTCATGAACCAGCTGAAAAGCTGGCTTCATGAGCTTTTTATCTGTTGAAATTCTAGATGGATGCTTCAATCAATTGCTTAAGATTGTCTAGTAGGCTATCCAAGGCTAGGACCGCTTTCTGTTGCTGGTCTGGCTGGTAGAGATGTTGGAAGTAGTCTTGGACATTGGTCTCAAAATCTCGAGGCAGGCGGGAGCAATTTTCTTTGGCATACTGGAGCATGCGCTTTTCGCCTGGATGGAGCTGCTTATTGAGGGCAAAGAGGGCATCAAAGTAGGAGGCGAAAAACTCGCTGCTGCGGTGATTGATGCTGAGCAGGTCCTGGCGCTTGAGGGCTTTTTTAATCTGTCTTGAAAAAGCTGGCATAGCTTGGTCGAGGAGCAGGAGCTGCTTGCTGATGATATTCTTTTTCAGCTCAGCTGGATAGGGCAGGCTGTACTTGGTCTGGAGGGCAGCATAGCGACCGTCTCGATCGTAGAGAATCTTGCTGTGGACCAGATTGTACCACATACAGGTGGTGTAAGAGTTCTGAGCTTGGTGCTCTAAAACGACTGTCTGTAAGTCTTGGTCAAAGTCGTTCAGCGAGCGGTAAATCAGCTCAATCTCGATACCATTATTGAGGACGCAGTCGTCTTCCAGTTCCCAAAATTGATTGCCGATTTCCATATAGGAACAGTACTTGCTGAGGATTTCCTGACGGATGGCTGGCTCGAGAGGAGCGCTCAGGTAGACATAGACATCATAGTCTGAGTCTTGGTCAAAATGTTGGCCGGCCCGTGAGCCTCCTAGAGCCAGAGCTTCCACTTGCTCCAGTTGAGCCAATTCTTTAAAGAGATGTTGTGGCATAATTTGTCCTTCTTAATTTTTTGACATCATTCTAGCAAAAAGTGAAAAGGTTTGCAAGGGGGTAAATGGGATATTTTCTTTCTTTTAAAAAACGTGATGAAGTGGAAGTGTCTAGAGTATTATTTTGATCAGAAAAGCCCTGGTCTTTCTAGGAGGTTTGTGATGTGATTTGGTTGTTTTCTATAAATCTTTCTATTGATTTAATTTATTCTTTTCAGTAAGGTAGATAGGATTTTTCCTAAAAAACTCCATAATTCCTGCTAAAACAATTATAGAGCATATGATATCGGATACGAACAATAGGAGGTCGGGATGTCCCAGCCTCCTATTCTTCCTTCATCTGTTCAAAGACATAGAGAAAAAATTCTTTCGAAACTTCGAAATGTCCATAGCGCAGTTGGGAAGCATATTGGCGCCACTGAGGATGCTGTCGTACTTGCTCGATGTGGCAGTCTTTGACAGGCTGGTAGTAGCTGACGTCACGTCGAAAAGGGAAGAAACCTTCAAACATTTCTACTTGATAGGCTGTATCATCTAGAATCTTGCCAACTGCTGTAAAGGCCTGCAATTTTTCCTGACCATTCAGCTGATACTTGGGGCTGTAGTACAAAAGGTAATCTCCTTTTTTCATTCGGTTCAGCGGTGCTTTCTTTCCATGGCAGACTTGGCAAAAGCCTCCCTCTACACCTCTTAGGACGTGTTCTTTTGATACGACACCAATCCAAAATCTAGTCATTTTCTGCCTCCAGTTTCATTAAGAGTTGATTCAATACTTCTGTTTTATTTTCTAATTTTCCAAAGAATGCCTGATCAATGCTTTCTACTAGAGGAAGGGCTTGGTTGACCTTTTGCAGTCCCGTATCCGTCAGAAGTATGATGTTGGCACGGCTGTCCTTGGGATGGACTTCCCGCATGATCAAACCTTTCTTGACCAAGAGGCGGATGATTTGGGATACGGTCATGACATCCATGTCAGAAAATCGGGCAATATCGGTCTGACTCACCCATTCTTGCTGACGCAGAAGCGCTGCAAGAGAGGTCAGAACGACAAACTGGGGATGGGTCAAATCAATGGTTTTCAGCCCATTTTTAATCAGTTCATGCCACTTGTGGTAGGCGCGGATAAAGAGCAGACCGGTTGATTTTTTATATTCATCCTTGTAGATGGAGTTAAACTGCGATGTTTCCATTAGCTTTCCCTCTAAATATTTTATAAGTACACTTATTATATTCTGACATCTTATTTTTGTCAATAAAAAACCAGTTTAAGACTAAAAAGTCTGAACTGGGTTCTGTTTATAGTTTTTCCACATAAATCTGTTGGGCAATCATAGGGCTAACTTGGATTGTTCTGCCGTCTACTTCTAGTTGATAGAGCTGGCTGTAGTCGTCATACTGGAGGAAATTGATTTCTTGGTCTATGTTTAGATTGTGCTTTTCCAGATAAGCCAAAAGCTCAAAGTCGTCGTGGACACGGCGGATGAGGTAGCTACCGGGCTCTTGAGCGGAGGCTAAAGTTTGATGGTATTTTTCTTTCAGCAGCTGGTGTTTGGCTGGGATTGTACCACCATGAGGGCAGGTCTCAGGGAAATCCAGCATTTTTTCCAAGCCTGCGACAAAGCGCTCAGAAACAGTGTGTTCCAGAATTTCGGCTTCCTGATGGATTTCGTCTGTAGTGTAGCCCAGCTTTTGAACCAAGAACACCTCAATCAATCGGTGCTTGCGGTAGAGGTCAGAGACCAGCTGCAGACCTAGGTCAGTCAGCAGGTAGCCGGCCTTTTTGTCCTTGATTAGGAGTTCTTCAGCCAGCATTTTCTTCATCATCTCCGTCACGGCCGGCGGAGAAACCTGCATGTGCTGGGCGATTTCTTTATTGGTAATTTTTCCCTGGCGCGTGCCAATCTCGTAAATACATTTTAAATAGTCTTCTTTATTTGGCGTCATCTTTTGTCCTCGTTGTTTTCCTAAGACTAGTATAGCAAAAAATGCTGAAAGAATACAATTTGAGGCAGAAAGTTCCTTTGTACGTTGACTTTTACATGAAATTTTGGCATATTTAGAGATAAATAGGAGAGGTCTCAAGGCTGCATGAAGCTGCTAGCGGAGCTCAAACGGTGCTGAAGAAAGTTTATATAATGGATGTGGATGGTGATGGAAGTAGAAATCAAGCAATACTGCCTAGAATTACAAGCACTTGGCTGGTCTCAAGCTGCTCTTGATAAAGTTTTTCTAGCAGAAATGGCGTCATTGCCGCATGAATCAGCTCGCCAAGGTCTTTTTGAGGAGGCCCTTATATTTGGCAGTCCGCTCTTTCAGAAACTGTGGGCTTTTGAATGTCGAGCAGCTCAGCCCCAGCAAGCTGAGAACTTGTTAGAGCTAGCTATGATCTATATGGACATGCCTGATGAATTGAGCGGGGAAGCAGCAGAAATTACTCGATTGCTCTCACGTATGCATCCGAACTTATCGCCACATGCTTCCTTTTGGCATCAGTTTTCTCAAACGATTAGGCAGGCTTTTTCTCCAGCAGACTTTATTGCAGACAGTGGCAATCAAAGGTTAAAAGGTCAGTTGCACCAGTTTCGCTATGTCATTTCCAGTCAGCAGGCCCAGTGGATTAGAGAGCATTTTCGTAAGCCGGGGATGACAGATGGCCAGGCTCTCCTAGCCTATTTTCAGGCGCATCCTGACCTGGATTGCCAGCTCTGGGAATCTTCGCGGTTGCACAATAAAGCCTTTGTCAATAAGAACAAAGTGATTTATCCAGACCAGCAGCCCTATCAGTCCAATATCAAGATTCTCCATCGTTTCCATACCGAGTTTATTCTAGATAGGAAAGGGCAGTTTCTCAATATCCTAGATCCAGAAAAGAGCAGTCAAAATGGACTAGTCAATGGAGCCAGTTTTAATTACGGGGAGAAACCCTCGCTTTTCAATCACAGTTCCCATTATTACTACGATGTCAAAAGTCCAGCCCAGTGGGATCCCCAGTTTCGTAAGCGGGCGATTAGAAATGGAGGGCAAGCCTTCAAAGCACCACAAAACAATCGAGGCTCGGCTGGTTACCATACGGCTAGAAGTCACTATGCGATTGAGGGGAAAAGTGCTAAAAGTCAAGTAGATGTCCAAGTAAAAAACTTTGAAAAATCATTAGTCGAAAAGTTAAAAGGAAAAGATTATCTCAAATATTTATGGAATAAAGTAAAAAATAAATATCTGAGATTATAGAAATGAGGTAGGAAGATGCCAATTAAAATGATCGCTACGGATATGGACGGTACCCTTTTGGACCCAAGAGGAGAGCTGGATTTGCCGCGCCTGACAGCAATTTTAGACCAGTTGGAAGAGCGGGACATCAAGTTTGTCATTGCGACGGGCAATGAAATCCAAAGAATGCGCTTATTGTTGGGCGATTTGACAGAGCGTATAACCCTGATCGTCGCCAACGGCGCTAGAATCTTTGAAAAGAATGAAATGTTGCTGGGCACCTTCTGGCAGCCTGATTTGATTGAGGACACGCTGGCTTATTTTCAGGGTCAAGAACGAGAGGTGCATCTGGTGGTCACTTCCACTAAAGGTGGCTTTGTTCAGGACGGCACTGATTTTCCGATGATTAGCAAGATTATGACAGAGGAAATGGCGGTTCATTTCTACAAACGAATGAATTTTGTGCCCAATCTGCAAGATCATCCGTTTGAAGAAGTGCTAAAGATGAGCGTTATGGTAGATGAAGCGCAAGCGGCAGAGATTACGCGGCAGATCAATACAGCATTTGCTGGAAGATTGAGTGCCGTGACCAGCGGCTATGGTGCGATTGACATTATACAAGAAGGCCTTCACAAGGCCTGGGGGCTTCGTCAGCTCATGGATCGGTGGCAAATCAAAAGCAAGGAAATCATGGCTTTTGGCGACAGCGAAAATGACTTGGAAATGCTGGAACTAGCGGATTTCTCCTATGCTATGGAAAATGGGGACGAGAAGATTAAGCGCATTGCCAGTCGCTTGGCACCAGCCAATTCAGAGACCGGCGTTTTGCAGGTAATTGAGCAATACTTAGAAAAAGGAGTCTAAATGGCAGTTCAACTATTAGAACAGTGGCTTTTAAATGAGCAGGCAAAGATCCAGAAAAATTATCGGGATCTGAATCAGCTTGCAGTAAAAGAGCCAGCGATTATTTTTATCGGTGATTCGATTGTGGAATATTTTCCACTGCATGAGCTAGTGCAAAGTCCTAAAACCTTGGTCAATCGTGGCATTCGTGGCTACAAGACTGATTCGCTTTTAGAGAACTTGGATGCCCATCTTTTTGGGCAGGCTCTAGACAAGGTCTTTCTCCTGATTGGAACCAACGACATTGGTAAGGAGATGCCTCAGACTGAAACACTGGCCAATCTAGAAGCGGTTATTCAGGAAATTTCCCGCGACTATCCTCTGGCTCAGATCCAGTTGCTGTCCGTCCTGCCTGTGAATGAGCAGGAGCAGTACAAGGGGACAGTTTATATCCGAACGAACAAGAAAATCCAAGCCCTCAATCGTGCCTACCAAGACCTAGCAAGCATCTATACCAATGTCCATTTTATCGATCTTTATGATAATTTCTTGGATGAGAGTGGTCAGCTGCGGGAGGATTTTACGACGGATGGCTTGCATTTGGCTATTACTGGCTATGCGATGCTATCCAAGACTCTGCAGCCTTATCTTTGAGAAAATATTTTTCTTGGCCAGCTTAATCAAGCAGTTAAAACTGACATTTCAAAGAGGCTGGGACAAAAGTCCAAGCCTCTCAATTGTCTTTGGATTGTCGAGCAAGACGCAGTGGTTGAGTGGGCTCT
>CAJPQE010000050.1:0-12218 GCA_905372795.1 Streptococcus cristatus
GCAAGGTGAAATGCGGTTTTCCTTGGTTCAATTCTTGACGACGTTGGTAAAGTTTAGCTTCTTCCCATTCTTTTTGCCAGATTGGTTCTTTATTTGGCAAGCCAGCACGCATTGGAAATGCAGTTTTCCCAAGATTCAGGGTTTCTTTGAGTTTCATTTAGTCTCCTTATTCCATCATAATTTTCAAAATAAAAAACCACAAACTTCTCCGAAAGGACGAAAATTCGTGGTACCACCTTTGTTTAGACAGGAAAAAGCCTGTCCCTCTTAGCCTGTAACGTAGGCGGACGTCGTTTCTTACTCGATTCAGAAACGATGAAGCAGAATGATAAGTCAAACAAAAGGGATTACAGGTCTTTCACCACCACCTGCTCGCTGAAAATATTTTGTTTACCTTGTGTTTCTGCACTTATAAAAGATCCACTTGAACTTTAGAATCTTCATCCAAATCTGAAAGTTCTCCAGATTCTAAAATTTCTTTCTGTTGTGCTTGGATCAGCTCTTCATCTATAGTCTGAAGAGTCTGTGTTTCTGCCAAATCTCGATTTGCTTGCTCAATTCGTTCTTGCAATTCAGCTAATTCTTCAGGTGAGAATTGGCGCGTAACATCTACTTCTTCCTCTAGCTCGACTTTTTCTCCAATCGCTTCTTCAACCACTTCTTTAAAGGCTTCATCACTGGTTTGGAGATAGGCAGCAGTTGGGCGAAGGATATCTTCCCAATCTGGAGAGTCAACAATACTTAGTTGACTTTCAATTGTCGATTTGAGACGCTGATGGAAGACACGCGTTTTATTTTTCAATTCTTCTGTCTCAACAGCTACTCTTTTGGCGTTATCTGTAGCCTGACGAAGAATATCATTTGCCTTATACTTGGCTCTATCTAATAAACGTTGCGCATCTTGCTCTGCTTGCTGCACAATATTTCCTGAACGTTCTTGTGCTGCCTGTTTGACCCGCTCTGCTGTATCTTGTGCAATCAAAACAGATTGGCTGAGCGAATCTTTCATTTCATCAAAATAAATTAGACGTTCTTCAAGATTACGGATTTTTGCTTCTTTCTCACGATTCTCACGGATTAATTCCTCATAATCATTGACAATGATATCAAGAAATTCTTCAACTTCATCAATATCGTACCCTCTAAATCTGGTTGAAAAACCTTTATCTCTAATATCTAATGATGTTAGTGCCATGTTTCCTCCTTATTTACTAGGTAATAATTCAACTGTTAGTTTATGCTTCTCGTTTTTGGAAAAACCATTTTCTGTTAATATCTTAAATCTTCCATATTTCCTAACGCTAATCAAATCCCCCAGAGAGAGCTGTTGGCTAGGATTATCAATGGTTCTGTAGTTCTGCTTTACCTGCTTCCCCATGATTAGTTCCACAGCTTGACTACGTGATAACTTAAACACTGTCGCTACCAGCTTATCCAATCTGAGACTAGAGACCAAAACATCTGTTGTTTTAGTCGCCGGTGACTCTTGTAGCTGCTCTCTGAAATCAACTCTTCTTAGCCGAACTGGAACTTTAGCTATTTTAGAAACATTCGTAATGAAATATTCTTCTAATCTTCTATCCACAAATACCTGTGCACGGTCATCCACAACGATAATATCGCCAAATGTCCGCCTCTCAATCCCTAGCTGATGCAAAAGAGTTCCCATAATTTGTGAATGAGTCAACTTATAGAACTTACTTGCATAGGTAATCTCTAGCAAGACCACATCGAAATCTTCGAGTTCTAATTGATAATAGCTAGGTGCAATCAACACTTTAGCAAACTCACTTGGAAAATAATCTGAACTAGCAAATACTTGCACATCATATTGCTTACTCAAATTTTTGAGAATATTGACCTGATGAGGATTCAAAAAAGCAGTCGTCTCATAGCTATATTGATTTTCTACTCTTTGAAGCAATTCCATGCTTTTATCCAGAAAATCTTGATCATCCTGAGAAAAATGCTGATAGATCTTGTTTACCATAGCAATAACAAGGAGGCGAGGAAGTGTAGAAATAAAGTATCAAGCACTCTTAAGGCAAAAAGTGCCACCAGAACAGTAAAGTCTAATCTACCAAACTGCAAAGGCAACCTGCGGAACAAACGCAAAAATGGTTCAACCAGAGAACCAACAAGCCTTCCTAGGGCTGTTTGGTAAGCTCCAGGGAACCAAGACAAGAGTGCATAGACGAAGACGAGAAGGGAGTAAAGATCAATTAGATTAGAAACTAATTTTAAAATAAAGTAAATCATTAATTATCTGCTGCGTTTCATATCAAAATCGTATTCACTCAGATCCACATCGTTTGGAAGGCGAATATCTTCTACATTGACGACAACATTGATTGGAGTGAGCAAGTACATGGTACTAGCAACTTTTCTTAAGTTCCCAGCCAAAACATAGCGCGCCCCATCAAGATAATCCAAGCAACGTCTTGCTTGTACCTCTGTCATATATTGAAAATCAATTAAGATACTCTCATTCGCCACAAGTAAATCAACAACCTCTGTTGCTTCCTCATATTTTTTCGGATAGCGAACATCAATCGTAACCTTCTCACTAGATTTCACTCGATGCTGAGCCAGTTCTTGTTGGCGAGCATGCAATCTAGTAATATTTTCCGTTGCAGGCTTTTGTTGGACTTGTGAAGAAGCTGAACGAGTACGTGCGTTTTCCTTTGCCGATGTAGCCGGAACTGGCTCGATCTCTGCAGGCTTCAAAACAGAATCAGATTCATCTGAAGGCTGTACTGGTAAGTCAGACTTTTCTCCATCTTCTGTAAAGTATTCTATGAATTTATCAAATTTATCTTTAAATGACATAGTTCTTTCCTATTTAAAAAATGCTGTTCCGATTCTGACATAGGTCGAGCCATGGGCAATTGCTTCTGGATAATCACGGCTCATTCCCATACTCAAATCAGAAAAGGGCATGTTTTTTAACTGTTTGCTTTGTAAGTTTTGTTGAAGCTGATGTGCCTCTAAAAAAATCTGATTCAGCTCTTGTTGATCGGCTTCGAGTGGAGCCATGGTCATCAGGCCAACAATGCAAATATTTTCTAAGGCTGCAAGCTCTGGTAAAACACTATCTAGTTCTTCAACTAAAAAACCGTGCTTGCTTTCTTCTTTTGAAATATTGACTTGCAAGAAACAATTAATCACATGATCTGCTCGCTTGTTGATTTCTTGAGCCAATTTGACAGAGTCTAAAGCATGGAAATAATCAACATAGTTGATCACATCTTTCACTTTCCTTCTCTGCAAACTACCAATCAAATGCCAAGTAAGGTTTTCTTCCTTTAAAGCATGATATTTTTCAAGAAACTTATCTACTCGATTTTCTCCAATATGTTTGATTCCTGTATCCACGAGTTTTTTCGCTGTTTCACAGTCAACATACTTGGTAACCGCAATGATATTTACGGAGTCCTTCAATCGATTTTCTTTTTCAACTATTTGAGCAACATTTTGAAAAATTAAATCTTTATTTGCTTGAAAATCCATTTAATTAGCGATTTCTAAAGAATGGAGGTGTTTCAAGTTCGTCATCTTCTTCCTTAATATCTGTAAAGCGCTCTACGCGGCTAGAAGGCACAGGTTCTGCTTGACGAACGATTGATTCACGACGTAAATCCCAGTCTCCAAAGGCTGAAGCTCTAGAAGTTTCTACAGTTGAGCGATGAGAAGGAGCTGGCATTTCTCTTGTTTCTGCCATATCGAAGTTTCGATCATAATGAGCAGATGATTGTGCTGAGCGTACTTGCTCAGCTCGGCTCGCAGGTTTAACACCTTGCAATCCACTTACCTTATCAACCTTATCCTCTTTAACACCTGTTGCAACAACAGTCACACGGATTTCATCCTTCATAGACTCATCAATAGAAGTACCAAGCCAGATGTTGACACCATGACCAGCTGCCTGATTAACGATTTCAGAAGCTTCTTCTGCTTCAATCAAGGTCATATCTAAACCACCAGTAACGTTGACGATCACGTCTTCTGCACCATCAATAGTTGTCTCAAGAAGTGGAGAGTAGATAGCTTTGCGAGCTGCTTCGATAACACGTTCTTCACCGCTTCCGATACCGATACCCATCAAAGCATTACCTTTGTTTTCCATAACAGTCTTCACATCTGCAAAGTCAAGGTTGATCAAGCCAGGGCTAGTAATCAAGTCAGTAATACCCTGAACCCCTTGGCGCAATACGTTATCAGCTTCACTTAAGGCTTCCAGAAGCGGAGTTTTCTTGTCAACAATTTCCAAAAGGTTGTTGTTTGAAATGATCAAAAGAGTATCTACATGTTCACGCAGTTCGTTGATTCCTTCAACGGCAAAATTACCACGCTTGCTTCCTTCAAATCCAAATGGACGAGTTACAACTGCCACAGTTAGGGCGCCTACTGATTTAGCAATGCGAGCAATAACTGGTGCAGCACCTGTACCAGAGCCACCACCCATACCAGCAGTGATAAAGACCATGTCTGCTCCTTGAAGAGCTTCTGTCAAAACTTCTTCGCTTTCTTCAGCTGCTTTACGACCAACCTCAGGTTGACCTCCAGCACCCAGACCACGAGTCAACTTAGGACCAAGCTGGATAACTGTTTCTGCTTTTGCACTGCTAAGTGCTTGCACATCTGTATTTGCTGCGATAAATTCTACACCAGCAAGACCTTCATCGATCATACGGTTAATAGCGTTTCCGCCGCCACCGCCGACACCAATTACTTTAATGACTGCGCCTTGTGCAGCAGCCGCATCAAATGAAAATGTCATAATCTATTTTTTCTCCTTACTCAAACATATTACCAATTAAATTGCGCATCTTATCTGTAAGACTAGCTTTTGGTTCCTCTTGTGGTTCTTCATTTCTAAGCGGTGCAATTTCTGGTTCCACCTCTTGAACTGGTTGAACTGGTTCAACCGGCTGATGATCAAAGCGAGGTACTCTATGACTTGGACGTTCAAAGCTAGTTGCTTGGTGACGCAACTGCTCGTCTCCACGAACAGCAGCTTGTGCAATTCGATCCACTTCGGTCAGATTACCAGCATACTCTGAAAGACTAATCACGTGGGCAAAAGCTGGATTACGGATACCGATTTGATTTGGTACATATAATTTAGCGTGAACGCCAAATACTTCCTGAGCTAATTCTACAACGCCAGGCAAGATCGCTCCACCACCAACGATGACGATACCACCAGGAAGATCTAACACGTGTCTTCTATCTAAATCTTGCTTGATTTGTTCAAAAACATGTTTGATACGAGCAGAGATGATTTCAGCTAGATAGGTTTCTGTTATTTCAACTGGATTAACTTCCCCGATAACTTCAACTGGGAAAGATTCTGTGCCTGCAAATGGTACATAAGCTACACCATAGTTAAATTTCAAGCTTTCTGCCAATTTCTGAGAAGTTTTCAAGACTTTTGAAATGTCTTTTGTGACATAGTCCCCGCCTTCTTGATAGATATTGGTAAATTGTAATTCTTGATTTTTTACAGAAGCAACTGTAGTTTGTCCGCCACCCATATCAATGACTGTCGCACCAAACTCCCGTTCTCCTTCGTTCAGGATAGATTTTGTCATCGCTAAAGGAGAAATGATAATATTCTCCAATTTCACTCCTGCACGCTCCACTGTTTTACGGAGATTATGCAGGATTGTACGAGGACCAGTGTAGAGTAGACCCCGCATTTCTAAGCGAATCCCCATCATACCACGAGGATCACGGATCCCTTGGAAGCCATCAACAACAAACTCTTCTGGGATGAAGGTAATCACTTCACGGTCAGGAGTCATGCTCTTGGTCAAGGCAGATCTTACAACGCTCTCGACATCTTCATCGGTAATTTCTTTGGAGTCACTAGTCACAGGAATCATTCCTTGAGTTGGCTCAATTTGCAGTAAATTTGCAGGCAAGCCAACATTCACTAGTCCAATTGAAATCCCCGCTTTTTCCTCTGCTTGAGAAATTGCTGACTTAATAGCCGCTGCTGCTGCTTCAATATCGACAATAATCCCATCTTTAACGCCAGCACTCTTTGCATTGCTGACTCCAATAACATTCATTTCACCGTTGATGTGCTCTGCCACCAACACTTTAATTGTGCTACTTCCTATATCTAATCCAGTAAAAAAGCCATCTCTAGCCATTACATCAGTCCTCTCTGTCTTCCACGTTTCCATTCTAATACAAATAACTCTAGAAAATAGGGTTATCCAAACTTTATTATATCATAAAAATACGAAATTGGCGCAGTTTTTTATCTATAATAATTAGTTATTTTCAGAAATCTCTGGCTTTTCTGCCTGAGATTGAGCAGGATGCTCGGTAGATTGCTCTGCATGTTGAGTTGAAGATTCTGTATCTTGCGCATCGTTACTAGCTTCATGGATAACTTCATTTTCTGTGCCTTGCGCATAGCTAAAAATACCAGCCTCCATATCGATCACGCTTGGCACTTCCAACTGAGGATGAATTCCTTCATAGTAGGGAAGTTTCTTAGCAATATGAGAAATAGGAACTAAAATTTGGTGTTCATCAGACATGGTGATGGTCACTAAATCTTCTGTCACCTTGCTAGGAGTTAAATCAACCCTTCTCATACTTTTTTTGATCGAATCAGGAACATTCTTCAGTTGTTGAACGAATTCCTTGATCAAACCTGCATCCGAGAAGGTCACATCCATCCGCTCTTCCGGCAAAGCATCAGCCGCAACCTCTTTTTTTACGTATTCTCCACTCGTTAAAATAGGATAATACTTAGAATCTTTCTGTAAATAACCTAAAATGCCATATTCCTGAACATCGATTTTGAAAGTCAGCGGAAATTGATAGGTCATCTCTACATTTTCAATCCAGGGACTAGAAGCTTTCAGATTTTGCTCATAATGATGGCGATTTTTGTAAACAGTGACAGTGTAATCGCGCTGATCGATTTTGCTACTGCTTCTTAGCTCCTCCTGACTCACAACCTTGTTCCCAGTAAATTCAATGGTCTTCATAGTTGCAAGCGGTGTGAGAAAATAAAGGGAAGCTAAAAAAACTAGGGAGCTTGTCACTAAAACTGGCAAAGCTCGATACCAATGGATTTTCTCAATTGGAACTTTTGGAAGCTCAACCTGCTCTACTTCTTCTTCATCTTGCTCTTGATCCTGAGCTTCAGCTTCAGCTTTATCTTCCTCCTCAACTTCAGACTCACTTTCAGAATCTTGAACTTCATCTTCCTCACTTGTAGGAGAGTCTGTGTCAATTTCTTCGGAGACAGTATCTTCTTCGTTAGAAGGCTCCTGATTTTCCAGTTCCGCCTTCATTTCTTCTTTTTTCTGTTCTAGTTCAGCTCTTTTTTTCTCTAACTCAGCTTGCTTTTTTGCCTTTTCTTGAGCTCTTTTCTCAAGATACTCTTTGTTTCTGACTTGCCATTCAGAAAGAGAAAGTTGAGCCGTTTCTTGCTTGTCTTCCTTGCTTTTTTTCATTTTTTCCCTTTGTTAATATCTTGCTTCAAAATTTCATAAAAATCATCTACAGATTTTAATTCCGGCGCTTTTTCCATTCGTTGATAATAAGCATCCTTTTCTCTTAGTAAATCATCCACTGCTACTTGGAGATTGACCCGATTCAAGTTTTCTTCATTGATTTTAAGCGCATAGCCTTTTTCCAAGAAGTAGTTGGCATTTTCAATTTGATCTCCTCGACTTGCCCCCAGACCCAAAGGTACAATTACTTGCAACTTCTTCATCGCCAGTAATTCAAAAATAGTATTGGAACCACCTCGTGTCACGACGACATCTGCCATAGCCATCAGTGGCTGATACAGATCTGTTACATAGGACACCCGGTAGATACGATGGGAAAGCTCATCCAAGCTGGCATCGCCCGTCAGATTGATAATATTGTATTTTTCAATCAAGCGATCCTTGTTTTTTGTAATAAAATCATTGAAAACTTTCGCGCCTCCTGAGCCACCGACAAAGAGCAAGGTAGGTTTTCCTTCTGTGAAATGAGCCTTAATTTTCTCAATCTCAGCCGGTTCCGTTTGAGGGAGGGCAGCGATCTTGGTCACCGCTCCAACATGTTCAGCCTTGCTCAGTCCTTCAGCTTGCTCAAAAGTCGTGAACATCTTTGTCGCGCATTTATAACCAATTTTATTAGCCAAACCAAGCGACAAATCAGACTCATGGATAAAGACTGGAACGCCCGTCACCTTCGCAGCAATCACTGGTGGAACAGACACAAAGCCTCCTTTTGAAAATAGGGCTTTTGGACGTACTCTCAACATGATGCCCAGCGACTGGAGAATGCCACCTGCCACTTTGAAAACATCCCAAAGATTCTGCCAAGAAAAATAGCGACGGAGCTTGCCAGTTGCAATCGAATGGAAAACAACAGGTAGACCTGATTTCTGAATTTCCTTGTACTCAATCCCATGGCGGTCACCGATATAATGGACTTCCCAGCCCTCTTCGATAAATTTAGGCATCAGCAAAAGATTGAGGGTCACATGGCCAACTGTCCCTCCGCCTGTAAATACTATTTTTTTCATTTTATTCCTTTAATTCTTTAAACACGGCAAGGAATTCATCGCCCCGCACTTCAAAATTCTTATACATATCCCAGCTGGCATTGGCTGGACTGAGAAGAACAACATCCCCAGGCTCCGCCACAGAAAAGGCTTTGCGAGTAGCATCTCTGACATCTGAAGCGTCCAGATAGCTCACTTCTGCCTGATCCGCAGCCCGCTTAACACGCGCAGCCGATTCTCCCAAAATCACCATCTTTTTCAGGCCCTTGATATCTGGCACCAATTCATCAAATTCATTACCACGATCCAGACCACCAGCAATCAGAATGACCTTGCTATTGTCAAAGCCTGACAAAGCTTTTTGTGTCGCTAAAATATTAGTTGATTTACTGTCATTGTAAAATTTGACTTGATTGATTTCGCCCACATACTGGAGACGATGCTTGACACCACCAAAATGAGCCATAGTTTCTCTAATAACTTGATTGTCAATCCCACGAAGTTTGGCTACTGCAATGGTTGCTAGAGCGTTTTCTACATTATGGCTACCAGGAACGCCTAGTTCAGAAGCTTTCATAATGACTTCCCCACGGAAAGTCAGCACATCGCCGTCCAAGTAAGCTCCATCGACCTTTTCTTTAGTTGAAAAAGGAAGCACTTTGGCAGCCGTCTTCTTAGCCAATTCTTTCGCCAAATCTTGATTGAAATTCAACACAACATAGTCAGAAGCTGTCATATTTTTTTGGATATTCCACTTGGCTGCCACATATTCCTCAAAAGAGCCGTGATAGTCCAGATGCGTCGGCATCAGATTTGTAATGACCGCTATTTCAGGATGGAAGGCTTCGATTCCCATTAGTTGGAAAGAAGAAAGTTCCATGACCAATGTGTCTGTTTCACCCGCATCTTGGGCAACTTGACTAGCTGGAAATCCGATATTCCCTGACAAGAGGCCATTTTGTCCGCCTGCTGTTAGCACCTCCGCAATCATGGTCGTGGTGGTAGTTTTTCCATTTGAGCCAGTAATCCCGATAATCGGTGCATCCGAAATTAGATAAGCCAGCTCGACTTCAGTAATAACAGGAATCTTCTTTTCCAAAGCCCTCATAACCATAGGATTATTGTAAGGAATGCCTGGATTTTTCACCATCCATTCAAAATCTTCATCCAACAGTTCCAGAGGATGACCACCAGTTATGACCTTAATTCCTTCTTCCAGCAAAGATTGGGCAGCCGGATTTTCCTCGAAAGGCTTGCCGTCATTGACCGTCACAATCGCTCCCAGTTTATCCAAAAGGCGGGCAGCTGACTCCCCTGATTTAGCTAAACCCAACACCAAAACTTTCTTATTGGCAAATTTTGAAATAGTCTTCATCATGTACCTCTTCATTCATACTACCTTCTATTTTACCTTTTTTTGCGAAAATAAAAAAGTCATATCAGGCTTTTATTTTAACTGTTATCAGCTTTTAATAAATAAGAAGAAATATTATTCTATTTGAAACCTTTGAAAAACCTATTTATACAAGCAGTGACTATCCAAAACATTTAATTGCCAGTGACTTATCAAACCTGACCTACTCACTGATGGTCAACAGCATTCAAAAGAATCGTGCCTTCTTTAAATGAAAAACATCGGTATCTGCATTATCTTTCTAATCAGTCAAAACCACCATCGAAGAATCTCGCTTTAGATAAACAAAAGGAATTAGGATTTTAAAAATCTACACGACCTTTGAAATCCTAATTCCTTCCTTATAGTTTATGGGCTTAAAGTTCTTTTGATTTCTGAGATGGTACTAGACGCTCGATGTCCATCAAGGCCCACACTGTAATAATAATCAAAAAGATACTCACAAATAATTCTCCAGGCAATTTAAAAATTTGAAAAATTGCCAAAGCAAGCAAAATGATCAAGGCAACCAGCAAAAGTACAAATGTCAAGACATTCAGTGTTCCCTTAATACTAGTTGGAATGGCAAATACATAGAAAAGCAGGATTAATATTCCAATAATCAGGTAAATCATACTGCTCCTTTCTACCACCAGTCAACTCAATGATTTATTCTGCTGCTTGTTTTTTCTTATTTTTATTAGCTTTTTCGCGCTCTGCCTTGTTGAGGATTTGTTTACGCAAACGGATAGACTCAGGTGTTACTTCCATGTATTCATCGTCGTTCAAGAACTCAAGTGACTCTTCAAGGGTCAAGATACGAGGTGTCTTGATAACAGCTGTTTGGTCCTTGGTTGCAGAACGGACGTTGGTCATTTGTTTGGCCTTAGTGATGTTCACTGTTAAGTCGTTTTCACGAGAGTTCTCACCGATGATCATTCCTTCGTAAACCTCAGTACCTGGGTTGACAAAGATGGTACCACGTTCTTCGATAGACATGATTGAATAAGTTGTAGCCTTACCAGCATCGATAGAAACGAGGGCACCGCGGTGACGTCCACCAATTTCCCCTGGAATCAACGGCAAGTATTGGTCGAAGGTATGGTTCATGATACCGTAACCACGTGTCATTGACAAGAACTCAGTTGAGTATCCGATCAAACCACGCGCTGGAACAAGGAAGACCAAACGAGTTTGACCATTACCAGTTGAAATCATATCCAACATTTCACCCTTACGTTCAGAAAGGCTTTGGATAACAGATCCTTGGTATTCTTCAGGAGTATCGATTTGGACACGCTCAAACGGCTCACATTTGACACCATCGATTTCTTTTACGATAACTTCTGGACGAGAAACTTGAAGCTCATAGCCTTCACGACGCATGGTTTCGATCAGGATTGACAAGTGCAATTCCCCACGACCTGAAACTGTCCACTTATCTGGTGAATCTGTTGGATCAACACGAAGGGATACGTCTGTTTGCAGTTCAGCTTGCAAGCGTTCTTCCACCTTACGAGACGTTACCCATTTTCCTTCACGACCTGCAAATGGTGAGTTATTAACCAAGAAGGTCATCTGCAGAGTAGGCTCATCGATATGTAGGATTGGAAGAGCTTCAACTGCGTCTGTCGGAGTGATCGTTTCACCGACAAAGATATCTTCCATCCCGGAAACGGCAATCAAGTCACCTGCTTTGGCTTCTTGGATTTCACGACGTTCCAAACCAAAGAAACCGAAGAGTTTTGTAACACGGAAGTTTTTCGTTGTGCCGTCTAGTTTAGAAAGAGTAACTTGGTCCCCAACTTTCACACTACCACGGAAGACACGTCCGATACCGATACGACCTACGAAGTCATTGTAGTCCAAAAGTGACACTTGGAACTGCAAAGGCTCATCTGAGTTGTCTACTGGAGCTGGGATATGGTCGATGATAGTATCAAAGATTGGTGCCATTGTTTTTTCTTGATCAGCAGGATCGTCAGAAAGTGAAGAAGTTCCATTGATAGCTGAAGCATAAACAACTGGGAAATCAAGCTGATCATCGTCTGCACCAAGCTCAATGAAGAGCTCCAATACTTCGTCCACTACTTCTGCTGGACGAGCTGATGGTTTGTCGATTTTGTTGACAACAACGATTGGGACGAGGTCTTGTTCCAAGGCTTTTTTCAATACGAAACGAGTTTGTGGCATGGTTCCTTCGTAGGCATCTACGACCAAAACAACACCGTCAACCATTTTCATGATACGCTCAACTTCTCCACCGAAGTCCGCGTGTCCTGGTGTGTCCATGAT
>CAJPQE010000051.1:0-12059 GCA_905372795.1 Streptococcus cristatus
CAGCGCCATCTGGGAAAGTAATCTTAATCATGGTTTTCTCCTTTAAAAAATTATCGTATTTTTATAACTGAGGTTTGAAGAACTGGGAAACTAGCTATTTACAATGAATGATATCAATTGATTATTTAAACAAATGATAGTTTAACTTTCTCATTCTAAAGATAAAGAAAGTTGTAGAAATAAATAGATAGCCTACCAAAGAAAGGATTAGAGACAAGTATTGCTCATCAGTCATCTCACCTTCCATGTATATCCTTATCGGATAGCTTTTTATTGCATTGACCAAATAGATAGCAGCTGTCAAACTTAAAAGATATCCCGTTATAATGAGTTTCTTGTTGTTGAAAAACATTAAGATACCAAGAAAGGGGGCAAGGAAGGGCAAGAGAGGAATGAGTAGAAAAAATGAAAAGACGACAATATACTCTAAACCCCATAGGCTGAGAGTTTTCATTAGCCATACATAGACTATAAGGAAGGTACAAGTCATCATCCAAGATAAATATTTCTTCAAATCTATCACCTCATTCAGCTCTTGGCTAAATTCATTTTAACTTTGTCTTAACTATTCTCCATATAAAAAAACGACATCCTCGAAAGGACGTCGCAACGTGGTTCCACCTTCATTTATGCAAGTCAAAAAGACCTACACCTCTGATTGGCTCTAACGTAGCCACCGTTTTATGTTTTCATAAAAGCTAGTAGAGTAGTCCCAACTGCATCCTCTACGCGATTTCCAGCTCCACGCGCTCTCTAAAAGATTTCCTGCAGGTGATATGTCTCTAAAAATTATTATAGCACGATTGAAAAAATTTGCAAGAACTTTTATTGGTTTTCAGCTCTGCTATTTTTCCTACTAAATCGATAAATCAAGTGCCCCAAGCCATTTCCAGCTAGTGAGCATAGGAAATAGGCGGCATGATAAAGAGGAATCCACTCCCCAAAGGTGAAAATAGTCAGGAAAAATAAGAGAGCAACCAAGAAAGAAAAGCGCAAAGAAAATCCATATAAAGCTGCATAGAGCAGGGATACCAACAAGGTTGCCAGAGGAGAGTAGATGAGAACATTTCCAACTACTAGCCCCTTACTTAACATGGAATCCATTGGAACATACCGTAACAGTATATAAAAGACAAAATAGAAAAAGAAAAGGGGGAGCAAAAAGAAAATTTCTTTTTTATAGACTTTCATAAGAGCACCTCCGTTCATTAGGCCTTATGAGAAAGTTTATTCCCAATATTTCCGAATATTCTTAATCTGCTTCTTAGATGCTTTTATCATCCTAGTTGAGCTGTTGACCGGCAGTGACATGATTTTTCCTGGTAAATAGACAATGGTCTTGGCTAAGCGTTTGGCAACCGTTTCTTCTGGATTGAGATCATTATGAAAATCCTTACTAATAGTCAAATCCAAATAGAATTCATAGATTCGGCGACCAAAATTCTCAGCTGAAATCTCGTATAATTTATCGGCTAGCTTTTTCTCGTCCATATCTGGCGTTGCGAGGATGGCTTCCAAAATAGCTCCCGCCAAATCCCGACTCTCGTAATAAAGCGTACCAAAGGTTTTATCGCTGATTACATTGTCCAGATAAGGATTGCCGTGGGCGATGATGGGCGTACCGCTGGCTAGGCTTTCCAGATAGGTTAGTCCCTGCGTCTCACTGGTTGAGGCTGAAATAAAGAAATCTGCTGCCTTATAGTAGAGAGCCGTATCACTCGGCGCAATCATCCCTGTAAAAATGACTGAATCCTCAATATGAAGCTGGGTTACCAAGGCTTTTAAGTTCTCAGCATAAGGACCATCTCCAACAATGACCAACTTCACCTTGGCATTTTCTTCCAAAACCATTGGCAGTGCTTCAACAATCGCCTGGATATTTTTTTCATAGGAGATTCTGGATAGACTGAGCAGCATGAGTTCATCTTCTGCTATTCCCAGCTTAAAGCGTAGTTTCTTGATGTCTTCCCGTGAAAGTTCTGGGCGGTCAAATTTGGCCAAGTCGATTCCTGTTGGAATGACCCGTTTTTCCGCCTTGATTTTATAACCGACCAAAAGATCGTAGACAATCTCAGAAGGACAAACGACACCATCCAAATCGCTCATGAAACCACGCACGATGTACTTGACCATACTCGGACGAATCACCATGCCCTTGGCAAGATAGTGCACATAATCCTCATATTGAGTATGGTAGGTATGAACCACTGGAATCCGCAATTCCTTGGCAATCCAGATGCCCAGAAGACCCAGAGAAAACTCTGTCTGGGTATGGATAATGTCCAGCTGGTACTGGCGAGCAATTTCTAAGGCATTGGAAAAGCCACGATAAGCCACGCGTCGATCCTTAAATGCGAAAAAAGGCACGCTAGGAATACGGATAATCTGCCAATCTTCATAGCGGTTGACATCCTTGTCCGTCGTAGTAAAAATAAAGACTTTGTGACCTAGTTTCTCTAGCTCAGTCTTGAGGGTACGAATGCTCGTCGCCACCCCGGAAACCTGAGGAAAATAGGTATCTGTAAAAAGACCAATCCGCATATCACATCTCCAAAACTGTTTGGTAAGCCTTGACTAATTGAAGCGCTACATCATCAATAGAGCGACTCTCCGCAACGCGATAACCTGCTTCACGTTTGTCCACTTTTCCGTCAAGAATCTTACGAAGCGATTCGACAAACTCATCTACATTATGACAAAGCTCCGCCGAATCTTCATCAATCCATCCATTATAAACAGGAATATCACGCAGGACTACGTGTTGGCCGCTGGCTAGTGCTTCTAAGACCACAATCCCTTCTGTCTCTTCGTAAGACGGGAAAAAGAAGGCATCGCTGCCTGACATGGCTCCTTGGAAAACTGCGCCTTTGAAATAACCAGGAAATTCCACGTTTTCTGGATGATTATAGAGGACAAGATCTCGAATCTTGCGCGGAATAATCCATAGATTGATAGAGCCTAGCCAGATAAAGCGGACATCTGGCATTCTACGAGCTACTTCAACAAAGTCCTCAATTCCTTTTCTTCGGAAATAAAGGCCTGCACAGACTACGACTTTCTGCCCATCTGCAATCCGAAAATGTTTTTTAAAGACTTCTTCCTTCCGTTCATCTTTCTTGTATTTCGACAGGTCAATGCCGTTTGATACAGCCATGATAGGCGTCGTCACGCCGTAGGATTTAATCAATTTTTTTGAATACTCAGACGGAGTAATGATAAAGTCCGCCATTTTATACATGTGCGCTAGATATTTGCCAAATAAGGGCGCAAAAAGATTGGAGCCAATAAAAGAATTTTCAAAGTCTTCTTTGGTCGAATGTCCGTGCATGATCACTTTTTTGCCTCCCCGCTTAGCCGCGTGAAGAAGAAGTAAACTACGAGGTCCGTAAGTGTTGATGTGCACGACATCATAATCTCCTAAAACATCTGTGGTATAAGGAATTCCTGCCAGATCCAGTGCATGCATTTGATGCTGCAAGGCACGGCCGATACCTGATTTTTCTAAAACAGACTTTCCTTCTAGATATAGTAATACTTTCATATCTTCTATTATACCCAAAAGAAGCAAAAAAAGGAAACGCCAAGGGAAGATTGGCAGTTAAATAATGCAGTCAACCTTCCCACAAGCATTTCCTGTAGCAATATCCTTTCTTGCTAGAACTCTAATTATTTTCCAAGCAAACTAGTCCACTTTGACTACCTGCAGTTCAGTACCTCCCAGTAGAATCAGATATTTGTCTACTTGGCTAATACCATAGGAACGACTGAGGGCTTCGGCATAGAGATCCAGTTGAGCTCGGTAGCGCTCCACCAACTCTGTCGACTCATGATAGCGGTCAGTCTTATAATCAAAGAGGACAATACGATCATCAAAGAGCAAGTAGCCGTCTAAGATTCCCCGAACGACAAAGTCTTGAGCACTGGCTGGATCCTGCTTGAGCATGGCAAAAGGGGCTTCACGATGGAGATGATTGGCCTCCTGCTGGATTAGCTGACCTAGTTCTGTAGCGAAAAAAGCTTCAATCTTAGCCAAATCAATCTCTTTCTTAACTGCCGCATCTACCTGAACCTGAGTCAAGGCTTGGCGAATGCTAGTCTTAGTAACAGGCTGATCCAACGGAATCCGCTGCATGAGCTCATGGACAGCAGAACCGATTTGAGCTCCTGTGATTTGCTTCTTCTTACCAAAATCAGGCAAATCAAAAGTCAGCTGGGGCTGATAACTTCGAGGCGCATCCATAATGTCCAGCCCTTCTGAGTACATAACTGGCTCATAGAACTTCTTGATTTGACTGGGCGTGCGGACACTAGGCAATTCAATAGCCGCTTGATAGAGACTGTTGAGCCGGTCTACATTCTCCAAGATATCCAGAGCTCGGCGGATATCTTCTGACTGACGGTTGCCCGTCAAATCATCTACTGGAATAGGATCAGCCTGCTCCACTACTCCAATCTGCTCGTCTGTCAGCTCCTGATCAGTTACAAAGCGGGTTTGATAAGCTAGATTTTCCTTTTCAAACACTGACTGAATAGCATAGAGCCAATCCTGAAAATTGGTCAGCTGGCTTCGAAGACTGCTAGATAAGCGACCATTTTGACTAGTCCCCCACTTGCGCTCTTGGAGCTTAGCTTGCTTGCCCTTGCCGACCAGATAGAGCTTGGTTTCAGCCCGCGTCATGGCCACATAGAGCAGACGCATCTGCTCAGACAGGCTCGCTAGCTTGAGTTCTTCGGCATTCTGCTGATAAGGTAGGGTCTCCATAGAAATACGGATCTGCTTGGGCGCATGAGGATCCTGAGCCTCAAGGTCCACATCGGCTACATATTTGATTCCGATGCCTTTTTGTCGGCTGAGGATAATTGCAGAGCTGCTATCCTGACGATTGAAGGCCTTGTCCATATTGAGCAGAAAGACATATTTAAACTCCAGCCCCTTACTCTTATGAATAGTCATTAGCTGGACTGCATTTTTCGGAGCAGCCAGAGGGACACTGGCCAAATCGTGCTCATTTTTCAAAATCCGGTCAATCATGCTGATAAAGCGGGATAGCCCCTTAAAACTCGACTTTTCATAGTCGTTGGCCCGCAAGGACAGGGCATAGAGATTGGCTTGACGCTGCTCACCATTGGGCAGAGCCCCTACCATATCATAGTAAAAACGATCCTGATAAATCTTCCAGATTAAATCATAGAGAGAATGGGTCTTGGAATAGCTGCGCCAGTCATTCAGCGTTTCCTGGAAGTGCTGCAGTTTCTTACGCAATTCACCATGGATGAGCTGAGGTTCCAGACCTTGATCAGCTAGAGCATTCCTCAGCTTTTCATAGAGATTTTCCATAGACTTAGGACTGGAAGCTTGCAATGCTAACCGAGCCAATTCGTCCTCATCAAAGTCAAACATTGGAGACTTTAGGAGAGCGGTCAGGGCATAGTCATTGAGAGGATTGTTAATGGTCCGCAGGGTATCCAGCATCACCATAACCTCTACTGACTGGAGGTAGTTAGTCTCGCCGTCATCAGGCACAATCGGGATATGATGCCGGTCAAACTCTGCCAAAATCAGATCATTGCGGGTCCGCGAAGCTGTCAGCAAGGTAATATCCTTGAAATCCACCCCTTCTTGATTATGAAGGCGGATGATTTCCTTGATTACCAAGGCGACTTCACCAGCTGAAATACTAGGTAGGCCTTGGTCAGAATCCTCTTCGTCGCTATCGGCGCTACCATCATAAATCAGGAACTCCGCCTGATTGACTGGATTAGGCTCCCGTTTGGCTGGATTTCCCGCAACCAAATAGTGGGTCTCATTGTAGTCAATCTCGCCGACTTCCTCGTCCATGAGTCGTTTAAAGACATCATTGGTCGCTTCCAGCACTTCGATGTGACTACGGAAATTTTCCTTGAGAATAATCAGCTTGCCCTGACTAGGATCAGCCTGATAGAGTTTAAATTTATCATTAAAAATCTGCGGATCGGCCTGGCGGAATCGATAGATGGACTGCTTAATGTCGCCAACCATAAAGCGATTATTTCCTCGAGCCAGCAATTCCAGCATTCGCTCCTGAGTATGGTTGGTGTCTTGATACTCATCGACCATGACCTCATGGTACTTATCCTGATAATAACGCCGCACTTCTGGATAATTTTCTAAAATCTCAATAGCAAAATGGCTGATGTCGCCAAATTCAAAGGCATTTTCTGCTACTTTGCGTTGCAAATAAGCCTGTGAGAAATCTCGGACAAAATCTCGCAACAAATCCAATAGGGGAAGAGCTTCTGCCTGATGCTGCTCCATAAAGTCCAGATGATAGAGGCGGACATCCAGCTCTTTAATTCGCTCTATCAAGGGCTTGCGGGCTTCATTATAGGTCTGAGCCAGATCTTTTTTGAGCTCGTCTGCATTCTTACCAACTCGGGCAGTAAAAGCCTGATGTTTAGAGGCCTTGGCTAATTCTAAAAAGCGCTGAATCAGGTCTAGCAACTGTTCCGATTCGGTCTGCTCTGTCACCTCAGCCAAGATATCTAAGGCTGCCTGAACATTTTCCTGATACTTAGCCCCAGCAAAGGCCTGACCTTCATGAGCCAAATGGCTCTGGAAAAAATCTTCCAAATCTAGCAAAGACTGCCTGGCCTCAGAGAGAATTCGCTCCCGCTCTGCTTCAAAATCACTGGTTTCATAGCCTAGAAGAAAGGTCTCTTCCAACCATTTTCGCGGATTGCTGGTAGACTGGAGAAAACTATAAACACTATAAATCTGCTGGCGGAAACCAGAAATGTCCTTTCGCTTACTAGTGAAATTTTTGACCAAGCGACTGAATAATTCCTGTCGATCACTCTCATAGTAGGTATCGAAAAGCTGGTCAAAGACTTCATTTTGCAGAATGAGCTGCTCACTGGCCGACTGTAAAATCCGAAAATGCGATGCTAGCCCCAGCAAGTAGCCGTACTTGTTGACTACTTTCTGGGTAAAAGCGTCCATGGTGCCAATATCCGCATTGGCAATCTCAGCCAACTGCTGGGCCAGATGCTGGCGGAGTTCCTGCTCTTGCGTCTCCTTGAGCACTAGACTCAACTCCTTCTCCAGCCGTTCCTTGAGCTCACCTGCTGCCTTGACAGTAAAGGTGGAGATGAAGAGTTGGCTGACCTCCACACCTCTGAGAATCTGGTCAATAATCCGCTGAACCATAACATAGGTCTTACCAGAGCCAGCCGAAGCCGAAACAAGAATATTCTGACCAGAGGAGTAGATAGCCTGGATCTGCTCTGGTGTGCGCTTTTGTGGCTTGTCAGAGGCAGCTTCCTCAGCCTGCTTGACTAGGATATCCTGCTCGTTTAAAAAGGGAATCCGTCTCATTTATCCAACTCCTCCTTGATTTTTTCTAGCCAGGCTTGACGCAGCTTCTCGCCTGTCGGCCGTTTTTCGTACTGCTCAAGATTTAACTTGGTCAGCTGTCTAGCCTGCCCCAGATGGAGATTAGCTTCAAATCCTGTGATGGCCTTAAACTGATCCACGTAAGGGGCAATGCTGCGCCCATTTTCTGTATAAGGATTGATGGCAAATCGACCAGCTAAAATGCCTTCTGCTACTTGCTGATAGAGGTAGGCATTGTAGGCCAAAATCACTTCCAATTCTTCCTTAGTCAGCAGATTAACCTTGCTTTTCTCATAGTTAGTGCCCAAGTCCTTGGCTTGGTCAGCCAGAAAGAGGCCTTTATAAACCTGACTTTTCATAACCTGTTTCACTGCCTCGTCCAGTGCCTTGGTCTCCTTGAGGCTGGCTAGGGGCTCCGTCATCTGTAGGTACATGGCTCCGAAAATTCCCTTGTCCTCGTGGTATTCTGGCATTTCTCGGATAGCTGCTAGGTAGGTCGGCAGCTGGGAATTGAGCCCATTAAAGAACTTCTCAAAGCTGAATTTAGTATCGCCAGACTTGTAATCCACGACTCCCAGACTCCCCGTCTCCTTCAGACGATCAATTCGGTCCACCTTACCGCTAACTTGAAGAGCTCTGCCATTGTCCAAAAGCAAGAAAGGCCGAGCATCCCGACCAAAGTCAGTCTCCTCATCGATGATCTCCAGCCCATCCGACTGAGCCAAGATTCGGCCAGTAGCCCGAGCCATATCCAATAGCAATCGACGGGCAAACTGGGTCTCCCCATTTTCACCATAGATAGACTCAAACTCAGCCTCCCAGCTAGTCTCCTCCATAGCCCGTTGCAAGCGAGTGTCGAAATCCTGCTCCAAGTGCTCCTGCATAACCTTTTCAAAGATTCGGTGGAGGAAAATCCCGTGACTGCGCGCATCCGGCTGAATGGTCCACTCCTCCTGCAACCGCAAGACATACTTAAGGAAATAGGCATACTGGTTTTTAAAATATTCATTGAGGGCAGAAGCTGATAGTTTCAAAGGCTGCTCTGAAGGATACAGAGCCTGAAGGGTTTCCGACTTGAGAGTCTCCGTCTTCAACTCCTTGCTGATCTGGGGAATAGAAATCCCTTCAGCTGCCAACTTCTTACGCAAGACTCGGATGGCCACCGCCCAGAAGGTCTGCTCCTCCGGCGTCCATTCGCGGTCAATATCCTCCTGATAGAGGTCAATCACGCGCGCCAACAGAGCCCGATAAGTCCCAATATCGTCGCTACTAGCCTGTGGTCGCTTACTGATGATGGGTAGGGAAATAGGCGCTATTTCCAACTCTGTCAGATAGGAAGACATGGCATCTTCTACTTCATTGGTCAAAACAGGAGCAGACAGAACCAAATCCTCTGTCGCTGAATTGAGTAAAGATAGGGCGGCAAAGCGGTTTTTCTTGAGATTTTCACTGCTGGCTACCTGCAACTCTGACTCGTCCCCAGTTGCTTGGTTTAAGGCCTGACGTTCCTCGTCACTGAGTAGACTTTTATTTTGCGCTAACTTAGGCAAGCGCTCCTGCGTCAATCCGATAGCATAGACATAAGGCGCAGCCATGGGCTCAATCAAATCATAGGACTGAACTGTCACCACGTCCACTGTCGCTTGTACAACTCGGTACTTGGCCAGAAGCATGCCAGACAGAATCAGAGCCAGAAAATCATCGATCTTGAGCTTGCTACCATCAAACACCTGAGCAAGCTGCTCCAAGACATGGCAAAAAGTCTTCCAGACCTCCTCCTGCCGTTCCACTTCCTGCTGGCTTGCACCTTCCAGCAGCCCCATCAGATTGTCATCCAAGCGAACTTCTTTGATAAAGCTGGTAAATTTATCCAAGAGACCAGCCACAGTCTGACTGCGAGATTTGAAAAAATCCAACAGAGGCGTGATAAGACTCCGACGCATGACATTGAGCCGCTTCAGGTCAAATTTCTCCTGACGGTTAATAGTGAAATCTCTCCCCAGCTTGGCCGCTCCTTTAATTTCCGCAAAGCGAAGGTACTGTTCAAAACTATCCAGCTCCTCCTGACGCAAGCTACCATAAAGGCCAGTTTTTAGGAGATTGAGTAAATCTTCTGTCTGAAAATTATAGCGTTTCAACCGTTCCAATGACTCTAAAAACTGGACCAAAGGATGCTGAGCCATTGACTCAGACCGCCCCAGATAAAAGGGAATCTGATATTGGTCAAAAATGGTCTTCAGCTGGAGCTGGTAGGCCTCCACATCACCCAAAAGAAGTCGGATATCCTTGTAGCGGGCGCCATCATGGAGCCGCTGACGGATGGACTTGGCCACATACTCTAGTTCTTCTTTTTGATTGCGCACCGACCAAATCTCTAAGTGAGAGCGGTCATCTTCGGTCAATTCCACATAGGTTTCAGAAAAATCATAGCGACTCTCTAAAATCTTGGAAATCTTGCCAAAGGCATCATCCGACTGACTCGAATCTCCCACTAGATACACTGGCTTAACCTCATAAGTTTGAGCTAGCTTGAGCAAAAAGTCCACGCTGGCCTGATAAAGATTGCCCTCACGAAAGGCTGTCCGGTAGGCTTTTTGACTAGCATAAACGCCAATAATAATCTCCACTCCCTTGCGATGCAGCAAATCTACTAGATATTCCTCCTCTGCTGAGAAGCGGGTAAATCCGTCAATAACCAGCGCGAGATTAGCCAATTCCCCATCCAGATCGCCGGCTAGAATATGCTGAGCGAAGATTGTGAGTTTAGAGGTCGCATCATAATTTCCTGCCTGCAGGGCAGCTGAAAAGGCCGTTAAAATTTTGAGCAAATCCTCACGCTTCTCTGGCTCTTCTAGATAGTTCAAATCCGCAAAAGTCATCTGAGCTGTCTGAAGCTCATGATAAAGGTCTAGCAGTTGCTGGATAAATTGTGCATCCTTCTTGATCCGCCCATAAACCTTTAGTTCTCGATCATCCATTTCCGATAAAATCCGATAAAATAGCATACCTAGGCCAATGTCATCCAAGGGTTGTCCATCCTGAACATCATTGAGGACAAAATAACGAGCCATCTGGGCAAAGCGCGTCACTGTAATGGCAAAGGAAGCCTGATTTTCCAATGCCTCCAAAACTGCTCGCTCCTTTTCAAAAGAAAGGGAGTTGGGCGCTATATAAAAGACCCGCTTACCGGCCGCTGCCAAGTCCTGAGCTTGCTTAGCCAAATGCGCCGTCAAAGGACTGCGGATATCCGTATAAAATAATTTCATACCGTCTCTTTTCAACAACAAAATATAGAAATATTATATCATGTTTGTGAGAAAAAGGCTTTCTCTAAAAGAAAAAGCCCCGCCGAAGCGAGACTTTCCGTGTCTGATTTTATAATTGTTATCTGGGAACGGAATCGAATTAAGCTTCGATTTCAGTAACCATACCTGAACCAACGGTACGTCCACCTTCACGGATAGAGAAAGTAGTACCTTGTTCAACGGCGATTGGGTGGATCAACTCAACGTCGATAGTTACGTTATCACCAGGCATTACCATTTCAGTACCTGCTGGAAGTTCGATTGAACCTGTAACGTCAGTTGTACGGAAGTAGAACTGCGGACGGTAGTTGTTGAAGAATGGAGTGTGACGTCCACCTTCTTCTTTAGTAAGGATGTAAACTTCACCCTTGAATTTAGTGTGTGGGTTGATTGAACCTGGTTTAGCGATAACTTGACCACGTTCGATTTCATCACGTTGGATACCACGAAGAAGCACACCTACGTTGTCCCCTGCAAGACCTTCGTCAAGTTGTTTACGGAACATTTCAACACCAGTAACAACTGCTTTTTGGATTTCTTCTTTGATACCAACGATTTCGATTTCATCGTTGACACGAACAGTACCACGGTCGATACGTCCTGAAGCAACTGTACCACGACCAGTGATTGAGAATACGTCTTCGACTGGAAGAAGAAGAGGTTTGTCAGTATCACGTTCTGGTTCTGGGATGTACTCATCAACAGTGTTCATCAATTCCATGATGATGTCTTCGTACTTAGTATCACCTTCAAGAGCTTTAAGAGCTGAACCTTGGATAACTGGAAGATCGTCACCTGGGAAGTCGTATTCTGACAAGAGGTCACGGATTTCCATTTCAACCAATTCAAGCAACTCTTCGTCGTCAACCAAGTCGATCTTGTTCATGAAGACGATAAGGTGTTTAACACCAACCTGACGTGAAAGAAGGATGTGCTCACGAGTTTGTGGCATTGGTCCATCAGTTGAAGCTACTACAAGGATAGCTCCGTCCATTTGAGCGGCACCAGTGATCATGTTTTTAACGTAGTCCGCGTGTCCTGGAGCGTCGATGTGAGCGTAGTGACGTTTTTCAGTTTCGTACTCAACGTGCGCAGTGTTGATAGTGATACCGCGTTCGCGTTCTTCTGGAGCAGCATCGATAGACGCATAGTCTTTAGGTTGGTTAACTGCTGAAGGCAAGCGACGTGCCAATACAGTTGTGATAGCTGCAGTTAGGGTAGTTTTACCGTGGTCAACGTGTCCGATAGTACCAATGTTAACGTGTGGTTTACTACGATCGTATTTTTCTTTTGCCATTTGAGTAAAAGCCTCCAATAAAATATATTTTATAGATAGACAGTAGGCAATACAGTCTAACTTTCCTTACTATTTTATCAAATTT
>CAJPQE010000052.1:0-11958 GCA_905372795.1 Streptococcus cristatus
GGATGGGGAAGCCGTGATTTTATCCATCCCTTTATCATCATTCAGCCTTATCTGGAAATTAACTGTTTCATCATTATAAATTGTGATAGTAGATGGCATAGAGATTGTAGGTGGATTAGAAGCCGCACGTAGGTGTGCCCCTCTAGCAATTTCTGTCCCATTTCGTACATCGCGTACACCAGAATTAGCCGCCAAAACAGCAGTGACAATCGAATTACGCGCTGAAGTAGCTTTTTGCAATACTGTTGTTAAATCACTAGTTGGATCAGTCAGGGCTTTTTCAATTTCTGTTACTGCAGCATTGGCCTTAGCAAGAGCTGAATCCGTATTTGGTAAATCAACCGCTTTTGCTAGATAGTTACCTATTTCAGCTGAAAGATTGGTCAACTTCCTACGGTTTTCTTCTTGTTGTTTAGCAGTGACTTCTGAAGATGCTAATGCAACCGCAGCAGCTTCAATTAAGCTAGTTGTGACAGAAGTTGATTGAACTCCACTAACACTATTCTTACCAGTAATTTCAGTTATTTTTAATTCAGCTGAGTCAATTTCAAGGTTCTTTGCTTCTTTTGAAGTAGAAGGTTGCTGGTCAATTGCTGTCGTCGATCCACTCTGTTCAATAGACAAACTTGACACTACAGAAACATTCGATCCACTTGTTGATTGACTGGCACTACGGAAGCCTGACCGACCAGACTCTTTTGGCGAGGTTGCCACAGTCTTATCTACCGTTTGACTCTTCTCAGCTTGCTTAAGCTCATCCTTACCTTGGGTTTGGTTCTTATCAGCTACCACACCAGCGGCCAAGTTGTTGCTGGTTGCTAGGGCTTGGCTATTGCTCAACGTAGCACTAGCTACACTTTGTCCGGCAGCAGATGAGACAAAACTATCAGCAACATTGACTCTGATGTCCAGTGAAACAGAATTAGAAGCTGAGACAGAAGCATCAGCTACTGACGCGCTAGTTAGCACTTTATCCTGTTCTAGAGAAGTTGTATTGTTAGCACTTTCTAGCTTAGCGAGCGCTTTGCTCTCTGATACTTTTGCAGCAGGCGCAGTACTCGCTGATTTGCTAGACAAGACCGAACTGCTAGCAGATACAGACCGGTTGATAGAAATTGAGTTACTAGCAGAAACTGATTGGCTGAGCGATTGACTAACAGACTGGCTAGTCGAGATACTAAGAGAGACTGACTCACTTGTAGAGACAGAAGTGCTGACTGACTGACTAACTGAAACAGAGGCTAACTCAGAAGCTTGTTCTGCTTTTGCTTTTAGCATTTCCGCTTGCGCTTGAGCAATGATCGAATTTGTACTTGCTTCTGCAGCTTCCTCATTGTCCTTGACTTCAGCTGAGATAACTGCTTTATCAGTATATTCAGATGTTTCATCTGCATAGACAGACTGCTCCTGAGTCACCATTAGCCCCGCTGCCCCAGCGGCTAATATCCCTCCCAGACCTGCAAGAGTATTGAGGCCCAGATGGTCGTGATCAAGCTCTTCAGTATCTGACAAGCTGCTTGAGACAACTTCTCCCATTCCACCGATACGAAAGAGATCGAGTTGAGAATTTGAAGCTTTTACCCAATTTTTCCCAGACTTATAAAGCTTGTACCGCTTCTTTTCGTCAATAATCTCGAAATCTTTGTTATATTTCTTACTTCGAAACATCCTTTTCCTTTCCTTTTCCAACATGCCAGTTTTTGTTAATCTCATGACCATTAGCAAAGAAGCTGGCTTATTGCATGCTATAGTTTATAAGCAAAAATACACACTTTTTTTACATTTTTATGCTAGGTGTCCTAATGCTCCAAGTAGTATTTTAACAAAAATAAGACAAGAATTCAATCTATTGAAATCTTTATTTATTGACAATAAGCTTGATAAATCAAGCTATTTTGAGATATCCATATTAACCTAGAGATCTAAACTATAGGTTATTATAGGGATTAACAATAAGTAACTATTTATACAAAAAAAGCTAGACGGCTAATCCAAGATACTTGGCTCAGATCCGTCTAACTTTTTTATATATTTTGAATGAGTTAGCGAGAAAGATGATTAATAATCCAAATCTTCTGCATACCCAGCTCCATTTCCTACAAAGTAGCCTGTCTTACAGTTCATACTAAATAGATAAGTACCATCTGGTTTATAGAGATTGTAGTAGCCATTCCCCTTGACAATGTTAACTTTTTCAAGGATAAACTGGTCTCCTGTGATGTAGCCGCGCTCGCGAGACACCTTGAGGATTGTTTCCAAGACACCCGGATTGAAGGTCCAAGCAGGATTATTCACATCATCGATAGCTGCTTGATTGTAAGGCACACGGCTAAGATGACGCTGGAGGTTGACTCCTGTACTTGGTAGTCCGATACCAGTTTCTGCATTTCTAATGCCACTAGGATCACTAGGCGCTGGAGTCACAGCTGGCGGCGTTGATGGTGCAGCTGGTGCCGTAGAAGGCGCTGACGGTTCCACTGTCGGACTAGGCGCTGGTGCTGGTAGCTGCTGACTGCGTCCTTGAGCAATAGCCGACTTCAAGACCTCATCCAACTTGCTATTACCTGTCGATACATCTGGAAGATTAGCGTTTTCTTTCACTTGGGCATCTGTCTTCAATAGACCGTCAACGATGGCACCTGTGTTAAATTGTGAATTGACACTTTGGATAGCAGAAATTTGCTTAACAAGATCATCATACTTCTTTTTAGCAGCTGTATATTCTGAGCTGCCAGTTAAGACATCTAACTTAGCTTTCAGCTTATCCAAATCGCCAAACTTGTCATTTTTGATAGCTGTCTGACTACTATCCGTAAAGAAGCTGGCATAAAGGTCTTCAAATTCTTTAGCAGCCTCTTTCTTAGCTTCGCTAGAGCTTGTAGATTTCTTTTTGCTAGAAGAAACGGTCGAACTGGAACCAGTTGTCGACTTGTGGCTACCCCGGCCTTGATGAAAGTACCAAGTCGTTCCAGCGGCAAGTGCTACAAGACCTAAGGCCGAGTATAGGAAGCCTTTCTTCTTGTAGAAAGGTTTTGTCTCAGGCTCGTCCTCATCTTCAAACACTGTTGGAACTGGCTTTGATACTGGCTTTGTTGCCGGGATGATTGGTGCTTCAGCTGCAACTGTTAGCGCTGGTTGTGCGGCCTTTGTAGCCTCTACATTTGCCGAAGTTGCAGCTTCTGCTTTCACTGGCTGCGCCGAAGGTGAGGTCACATTGGCAGTATTTTCCTTCGCCTGAGACTGACTCTTAAGCTGTTTGATGGTCTCTTGTATCAAAGCTTCTTTTTGTTGTGCCAGCTCTTCCATGATTCTCAGCTTTTGGGTTTCAAATTTTCCAGCCTCGATTTCATCTCGGTGTTGCTTGATGTACTTATCAAGGATATTGTCTCCTTCAGTCACACCTGCTTCGACTTCCTCGTTTTTCCGAGCGGCCTGACCGACAGTCATTTCTTTCGCATCTTCTAAGTCAAGAACGGTTTCTTTTGATTCTTGCTCTGTTGGCATCTTTTCTTCTTTGCTCACAGCATTTCCTTTCTAATCTAGTTGTCTTTTGACCCTTTGGCCAAAGTATTGATATAAGTCTACTTTTAGAGTACCGTTGTAGAGTTTTCGTTTTTTGTCCGCCTGACTGCCATATTTGGCTTCAAAGGCCTCATCGCTGGTCAAGATAAATTTACTCCATGTCTTCAAGGGAGCAAAGGTTTCTCCCATTTCTTGATAGAGCTTGGTCACAGCATCATCGTCTAACAAACGCTCACCATAAGGCGGATTGGAAATAATGACGCCATTGATCTTGTCCGTATGAAGGTCTTGCAGTCTCATTTGCTTAAAGTGAATCTGGTCAGCAACGCCCGCTTCTTCCGCATTTTTCTTGGCAATCTCTACCAGACGAGCATCCAAATCAGAACCTGAAATATCCAGTTGGATGTCTTGGTCAATCTGAGTCAGAGCCTCTGCCCGAAGTCGACGTACCAAGTCCTTGTCTACCCAATTCCAGTCTTCAAAAGCAAAGGAACGGTGCAAACCTGGTGCCATCTTCATCCCAATCATGGCCGCTTCAATACAGAAGGTTCCTGATCCGCAAGTCGGGTCAATCAAGGGTTTGTCTGGGTACCAATTTGACAAAAGCAAAATCGCGGCTGCCATATTTTCTTTGATTGGCGCTCCGCCTTTTTCTGTCCGATATCCACGTTTGAACAAGCTAGAGCCACTGGTATCAATCATGACCGTCACTAAATCTTTCAAAATGGAAACTTCAATCTTAAATTCTGCTCCATTTTCCTGCAAAGGGACACCTTCTGGACGAGCATAATGCTTTTGCAGTTTTTTTACAACTGCTTTTTTTGAAATGGCTTGAACACTGGGCTCATTATGAAGTTTTGACTTGACGCATTTAGCCTTAGAAATGGGAAATTTGGCACCTAAGGGTAGATAATTTTCCCAGTCCAAAGCAAAGACACCTTGAAAAAGCTCTTCAAATGTTTTGGCTGGAAATGTTCCCACAACAATCTTAATCCGATCTGCTGAGCGCAACCAGAGATTGGTTTGAATGATGGTAGCAATGTCGCCACTAAAGCGAACACGGCCATTTTCAACCTGACAATCTATGCCCAAATCTCGGATTTCACGGCCAACCACAGCTTCTAGACCTGCCGCCGCTGTAGCAATTAAATTAAATCTTTCTTTCATTCTTTCTTACTCTATCACTATCCGCTTGGCCACGCCGTTAAAAACTGGCCTCAGCTAGAAAGCAGAATACTCTTGCTTAACGATCCTCTTGAGAAAAGCCTTGCTTTCCTCATTTTATCCCTTCAGCTCACTTCTGTCAAAGGGAATCTATACCTTAATCAAAAAGCTAGCATACGCTAGCTAACCTATGTGCAATTTTCTATAAGCCATGTTTTGTTCCAGAAATGACTAGGTACCATCTCCTTCGATAATCATCTGTCTACTGTTTCCAGTCAGAATGCTATGTTCGTTTCCACGCATTCCGTGCCCCGACCAAAGTTTGGGTTGCTAGCTTGAGGGGTTTACCGCGTTCCACTTCTTCTGTTTCCAGAAGAACTACGTCACTGTGGCACTTTCAGACCTATTCAGACCTATCTAAAGACTTAGCCTTTTCAGTCGCCGTAACGGATTGCTCCGTCCCTAGGCTTATTGTTTCGCCTAGCACAAACACTACCAGCATCACAGCCGGTGCTAGCATGGACTTTCCTCATGAAAATATCACATCTTCACGCGATTATCCAAAAATTGCACTCTGCAACATTATTGCTCTTCGCTGTCCAGAATCTGTTTGCCAAAAACTTCCTTTTCCAAACGGCTTAAGCGTTTCAAAATATCGAAGTTAGTCGCTGTTCCCATCTGTGGCATCTCAATTGTTGGTTGAGCTGGCTGACTAGGCGCGGAAGGAGTAGGAGTTTCTTGATTCGATACTTGTTCCTTCAGAAGGGCAATCTCCTCACGCAACTCCTTTACCAAGGCTGCATAAGTTTCATAATCCTTAATCACATCATCTAAAAACTCATCCACTTCAGCCTTGCTATATCCTCGCACTTCACGCTTAAAGTCTTGATCAAAAATATCTTTTGCTGTATAAATAATACTCGCCATGCTCTCACTCCAATCTAGTTTATCATATCCAATTATATACGAAATCACCTATAAAAAGCAAGATTTATACCCTACTTTTCCGAAAAAATTTCTGCAACCTCATTCAAATCATCAAATGTTAATTTTTTGATAAAATACTGTTCTTGATTCTTCATCTCCCTATAAAGATATTTAAGATTGGTCCCATTTTCTTCATCGTAAAACAGGTAAGCTCCATCCGTATTCTGAAGCAGAAATTGGTTGTACTCGCGAAATTGACTCGGATTTTGATAGCTAGGATAAGCATATTTGACAAAATCTACTTGTTTAAAATCTGCTAGTTTAGCCTGATTTCCTTCGTTCCAATTCTTTCCCTGATCCTCAAAAAGAAAAATTGTCGCAATCTTGAAATTATAATCTTCTCTTAATTCCTGAGCAACTTCCAAAACCCAAGCTTCAAAACCTAGATTCCCCGTGAATATAAGCCACTCCAATCCTTCATCCAGCAGGCGCTGCAAATCCCGTCTGACCGCTTCTTTGATGATCTTGATCCGCATATCTTTCTCATTCGTAATGCCAAGTTCAAAAGCCTTATACCCTACAATTAATAGACTTGTCATTTATTCTCCCTCAAAAAATATTTTTATGATATAATAGAGTGATGTTATTGTACCAATAAGGAGTTTTATGGTCAACTACCCTCACAAGCTAAAGATAAAAAGTAAACTAGCCCATCCAGGTTCAAAGACGGCTGTTAACTTTGCCAATCGCGGGATGTCTTTTGAGAAGATGATCAACGAATCTAACAACTACTACTTAAGTAGGGGACTCGCTGTCATTCATAAAAAACCGACACCCATTCAGATTGTCAAAGTGGACTATCCCCAACGCAGTCGCGCAAAGATTGTGGAGGCCTACTTCCGACAGGCATCCACGACCGATTATTCTGGCGTCTTTAAGGGACATTATATTGATTTTGAAGCCAAGGAAACACGGCAAAAAACAGCCATGCCTCTAAAGAATTTCCATCTACACCAGATTGAACATATGGAGGCAGTCCTTCAGCAAAATGGAATTTGCTTTGTCTTACTGCACTTCTCTAGCTTGCGGGAGACTTATCTACTTCCGGCATCTTATTTGATTACATTTTATAAGATGGATAAAGGCGGAAAATCCCTCCCTTTATCTTACATTCAAGAACATGGATTTTTAATCGAAACAAAGCAATTTCCAAGCATCCCTTACCTTGAAATTATCGAACAAAAACTACTAGGTGGTATCACAAATGAATAAACAAACCCTTTTGCAGGCCTTGAAATATCTTGCAAGTGTCCTCTTATCTCTCTTTATCATTGGAGTTGTGGCTGGCGTTCTTGTCTTCACATACTATGCCTCCAAGTCTCCTACCCTCTCTGAGAAGGACCTTGTCGCAACAACTTCAAGTAAGATTTACGATAGCGATAACAATCTGATTGCGGACCTCGGTTCTGAAAAGCGGGTCAATGCATCAACAGACCAGATCCCTACACAGCTAGTAGATGCTATCGTTGCGATTGAGGACCACCGCTTCTTTAATCACCGTGGGGTTGATTTCATTCGAATAGGAGGAGCCTTCCTAAGCAATCTGAAAGGAGGCGGACGTCAAGGGGGATCTACCTTAACCCAGCAGTTGATCAAGTTGACTTATTTCTCCACTTCCTCAGCGGATGCTACCCTTTCTCGGAAAATCCAAGAAGCATGGCTGGCAACTCAACTTGAGCGAAAGGCTACCAAGCAAGAAATTCTGACCTACTATGTCAATAAAGTCTATATGTCTAATGGAAATTACGGGATGCAAACAGCTTCTCAAAGTTACTATGGCAAAGATTTGAAAGATTTGACCCTTCCTCAGATTGCCCTGCTTGCAGGAATGCCTCAGGCTCCTAACCAATATGACCCTTACACAAATCCAGAAGCTGCCACTCAGCGTCGTAATCTCGTATTATCTGAAATGTATGAACTCAAGTACATCTCACCAGAACAATACGAACAAGCTATCAATACCCCAGTAACCGACGGCTTACAGAGCTTGAAAAACTCAGCTAGCTATCCTGCCTATATGGATAACTACTTAAAAGAAGTTATTGAGCAAGTCGAAGAAGAAACTGGCTACAATGTCCTTACGACTGGTATGGAAGTTTATACCAACGTTAATACCGAAGCCCAGAAAAAATTGTGGGATATTTACAACACGGAAGAATATGTTGCTTATCCAGATGATGAACTGCAAGTGGCATCAACCGTTATGGATGTTACCAACGGGAAAGTCATTGCCCAACTGGGTGCTCGCCATCAGTCTTCCAACGTTTCTTTTGGTACCAACCAAGCAGTCGAAACAAATCGCGACTGGGGTTCTACCATGAAACCAATCACCGATTATGCCCCAGCCTTGGAATACAATGTTTTCACTTCCACTGCTGCCTCAATCCAAGATGCTCCTTACTATTTCCCTGGAACATCTACTCCTGTCTATAACTGGGATAAACGCTATTATGGCTGGATTACTATCCAATACGCTATCCAAGAATCCCGTAACGTACCAGCCGTCAAATCGCTGGAAGCAGTCGGATTAGATAATTCATTGAAGTTCCTCAATGGCCTCGGTATTAATTATCCTGAGATGCATTATTCTAATGCGATTTCAAGTAATACAAGCGAATCTGGCAACCAATACGGAGCAAGTAGCGAAAAAATGGCTGCCGCTTACGCTGCTTTTGCTAATGGCGGTACATATTACAAACCGCAATACGTCAACCGAGTTGTCTTTAGCGACGGTACAGAAAAAGTCTTTTCAAATGGCGGATCAAAAGCCATGAAAGAAACGACAGCCTACATGATGACAGACATGATGAAGACCGTTCTTCAATCTGGAACTGGTACCAATGCTGCAATTCCAGGAGTCTATCAAGCAGGTAAAACCGGCACTTCCAACTATGCAGATGATGAACTAGAGAAGTTGACAAAACCTTATTACAGTTCTAGCATTGTCACACCAGACGAGCTGTTTGTTGGCTACACTCCACAGTACTCTATGGCTGTTTGGACCGGTTACTCAAACCGCCTCACTCCTGTTTTAGATGATGGAGTTAAGGTAGCAACCGATGTTTACCGCTCTATGATGCTCTATCTGACAGGCTATAGCAATGAAGACTGGACACCACCAAGCGGACTTTTCCGTAGCGGATCCTATCTCTATCTCAATGGTACTTCTACTTACAGCCGCGCTTATACCCAATCATCTTCAAGCTCTACTTCTGAGTCAAGCTCAGAATCTTCAAGTCAAAGTACGAGTGAATCCAGCGAAGAACATAGTAGTACCAACTCTAGTTCCCAAACAAGTTCAACAAGTTCTGGAACAACCAGCGGCTCAACTAGTTCTAACCAAGGAACTGAACATCGTTAAACAAAAAAAGATTGGATTTTAGAAATCCAATCTTTTTTATGTTTAAATAAATCAATAGCTTTCTGCAATTGCTCATCCTATCAAATCATTTCTCCATTAGCAAGAGCTCCCATTGGATCCCACGGTGCTAGGACAAGAGGCTCTGCTTCATAAGCAGCTAATTCTGCAGCTGTCAGAAACTCCTTTCGGACGACGATTTGATAGGTATACTCGTCCATCCAAGCGTCGCTAGCGACAAAGTATCCCTTATCTCCAACCTTTTCGCCCCAAGAATTTTCTACCTTCCATTTTTTAGCTTGACCCTTTTCATCCAAGTCTACTCCAGCCAGTACCATTGCATGAGTCATAAGACTTTCGCTGTAATCAAGACGACCCGCCTTATCTTGGGTCAACTGGATATCCATACTAGAGGTTAAATCATGCATACCTGCTTCCATGATCCCAGCCTTGCGATTGCTGGACTGACCCACATCAGAGCCAAACCAAACAGTCTCGCCAGCCTGCATCTGAGCGATAGCCAATTCCTTGAGACGTTTCATTTCTACATTCAAATAGCGAACAGGTTTACTGCCGACTACATTGCCCAACATCTCGACTGTGTAAGACTTGCCATAAGGTTTATCGGCTGTTGGCGCATTGATAATTGACACATAGTCATCCAGCTTGAGGTCGACATATTTTTGGTAAAAGGCCTGCGGAGTCAAATCAGCTTCCCTATGGTAATTACCGTCCTTGTCCCGATAAGCAAAGTCAAACTTCCGAGGTGGCAAGCCCAACGACATCGCTAAGAAGTTGAAAATTTCCTGTAGCAAAGCTTCTTTCTTAGCTTGTAGACTAGCTTCATCCGCACCATTCAGGGCCAGCTCACGCAAGATTTGCGCATCCTGACGCAGGAGTTTATTGAGCAACTGATTGAGCTCACGGCTATTGCTGGAAGAAATTGACTCTGGATAGACTGACTTAGGCACGACGCCGTATTTCTCAAAAAGTGCCACGACCATATCCCACTGACCGCCATCCTGCTGAGGCGTATCTAGGAGAAACTTGACCTTGCGACTAGTCAATTCTTGGTCAGACGTTGCCAAAACCTGCTCCAAGAACCAGTTGGACTTTTCATACTTATCCCAAAAGAAGGTATGAGCCTGAGATAGCTCAAAATCCTCCAATTGGAAACCTGCAATCATCTTGTGGCGGAAAGTATTGAGAGCCGCAAACATCCAGCAGCGGCCAGATGCTTTTTGGTCACTGACCTTGTCTTTGGTGAGATCTAGTGAGAAAACAGGGGCATTTTCTACAGCAGCAGTCCGTTTTTCCAAAGAAGTCAATAGACCATTGTGGCTAATAGCATTTTCCATTGCCGCATACTTGGGGTTAGCCTCATAAGCAGCGTATAACTTATCTGTAAAATCTTGTTTTAATGAATTCATAGAGTCCTCCTTGTCATTATACATCTATTATAGAACTTTAAAAAAAGAGCGCAAGTGAAAAAGTTAGGCAAGCCTAACTTTTTCATTGCTTCCTCATTTCTTGGCTCAGACTAAAAAGTTTCGATCGAGATTTTCACTTCCAAAATTCATCAAAAATCGTAATCGGCAAATGGCGTTTGTGCTGACCTTTGTGCCACCAAGACTCGATCGTTTCTTGGGCTTGGGGTGAAACGGACTTGCCTTCGAGATAGTCGTCAATTTCATTATAGGTCACGCCCAGAGCGACTTCATCCGCAATCCCCGGTTTTTCTTCTTCCAAATCAGCCGTCGGCACCTTTTCATAGAGAGCCGGATCCGCTCCTAAGGCAGCCAAAAGTTGCTTGCCTTGCCGCTTGTTGAGACGGTAAAGTGGTAAGATATCTGCTCCGCCATCTCCGAACTTGGTGAAAAAGGCCGTAACATTTTCTGCTGCGTGGTCGGTCCCAATGACAGCCCCACTATATGAACCAGCCAAAGCATACTGGGCAATCATGCGGCTGCGGGCCTTGATATTGCCCTTGTTAAAATCAGAGACTTTGGCACCCGTTGCTTCTACAGCCTTTGTCATGGCATCAGCAGATTCCTTGATATTGACTGTCAGACTGACATCAGGCTGGATAAAAGCTAGAGCTTTTTGGGCATCGTCTTCATCCGCTTGAATGCCGTAAGGCAGGCGGACAGCGATAAAACGATAGCTCTCATCTCCTGTCTCTGCCCGCATTTCTTCTACGGCTATCTGGGCTAAACGACCAGCCAAGGTTGAGTCCTGACCGCCAGAAATTCCCAGAACATAGCTTTTCAAAAAAGGGTGCTTTCTCAGATAGGCCTTGAGAAAGTCCACCGACTTGCGAATTTCTTCCTTTGGGTCAATGATTGGTTTGACGCCCAGTTGAGCGATGATTTCTTCTTGTAGGCTCATTTTTCTGCTCCTGTCTGGTAGGCTTTCTTGCGCATCTGGTCAATCAAGTCCATCTTGTCCTGCCAAATATCACGCGCCAAGTCAACTGGATAATCTTGCGGATTGAGGACCCGCTTGTATTCGTCCCAGAGTTTGTCAAATTCTTGGCGGGCATAGTCCTGAATTTCAGATAGACTCGGCAACTCGTAAACGAGCTGACCTTCTTTATAAATATCTACTAAGAGCGGCACCGCATCAAAATTCTTGACTGTTTTATTGATATAAGTATAAGTCGGATGGAACATTTCGAGCTCTTCCTGATGATTGACATCCACACCATCATAAGTGATGTAGTCGCCCTCAGACTTGCCTTTTTCACGGCTGGTAATCCGCCAAACCTGCTTCTTACCTGGAGTAGAAACTTTTTCGGCATTATTGGACAGCTTGATGGTATTGCGCAATTCTCCATTCTCATCTTCAATAGCAACAATCTTATAAACTGCTCCTAAAGCCGGCTGGTCGTAGGCTGTAATGAGCTTGGTTCCCACACCCCAGACATC
>CAJPQE010000053.1:0-11879 GCA_905372795.1 Streptococcus cristatus
AGATTATCAACTTTAAAAATTAGCAGTCGCTACAATTCTACCCAGAATCGTACAGATATATGTAAATTCATAAAAGTTGCAGAAGGCAGTAGGTATTTGTGGTTAAAAACAATAGAAAATGGAGTTATTACAGACGATAGGGATAAAGAAATTATCTTAGATCAGATTTCCCCATTCTTAAGTAGAGAAATATATCGAAGTCGGAAATTTATGAATATAGAAAAGGGGAAATTTAAAGCAGATATAAGTAGTATGTTTCAAGATTATATAGAAGGGCTTTTGTGACCTTAGTAGTTCTTGTTTTTGCCGATAACGTGGAAGAAATCGCCAAAGCAGGAATTAAGGCCATCATCCAACCTGGAGGCTCAGTCCGTGACCAAGAATCCATCGAAGCAGCGGACAAATATGGCTTGACCATGGTCTTCACAGGCGTGAGACATTTTAGACATTAAGGAGATTTATATTGGAGAAAATGGTTAGGTGTTTTCTCCATTTTTTGCGCAAAAAAAAACTCCCAAAAGAATGAATATATCATCTTTTGGGAGTTGATGTTTAAAAGGGCTTAACAGAATTAGAAAGAAAGTCCACTTTGGAAAGCGCTGAGTTTTTGCTTAGCTACTTCGTTGATTTGATCGATAGCAGCATTGATAGCTTGGCTAGTCAGATCAGATAGAGTTTCCATATCTTCTGGGTCTACGATAGCAGGCTGAAAGTCAATTTTGACAACCTTTTTATCACCAGTAAGAGTTGCTACAACTAAATCTTGGCTAGATTTTCCAACAAATTCAGTTGCGGCTAATTCTGCTTGAGCAATGTCCATTTCTTTTTTAAGTTTTTGGGCTTGCTTCATCATGTTTTGCATATTCATCATAAGATTTTCTTTCCTTTCTCTCGCAAGGGCTGAGTCCCTTAGTAATCTTCACTCTTCAATTATATCATTTTTTGGAAAAGTGGCAAGAAGAACATTTCTAGAAGGTTTGACAAAGATTTAGCGTTTATAGTAGAATGGTCATGAACCTATATCCCAAGGAGAAGACAACTTGAAAAATAAGAAGATAAAAGCTTTGTTGTTGGTAGTGCTCTCATCCCTCTTCATCCTAATCGGCTGTAGTGGTAGCCCTAAAATTCAGGGGAAATGGAATGTTCAGGATGTTAGAGGAGAACAAACAACCATTGAAATAAAAGAGAAAACCATCATTATCAACGAAGAAGAGTATAAGTATACTCAAAATGCTGTTGGTTTTAAAAATGGGGTGAGTTATTATGGCCTGACTCGGAAAGATAATGGCAAAATATTTTCTATCGTCTTTCCTGAGAAAGATAAAAATGTTGCTATTATGCTAATTCCTGATTCAGACGAGGATTATCTCACAGGCAGTATGCTCTTTGCTATGAACCGCAAGGAAAAGCCAGATTATAAAAAATATGCAGAAAAATATTTCAATGTACAGTAGAAGAAAAAGGCGCTGAATTTCAGCGCCTTTTAGGTTTTATGAAAGTGATGTCATGGCCGGCAAGTCTAGACTAGATTGCTTTAAATCTACTGTCAACTGATAATCGGTCTTATCACGGACGGTGTGTTCGAAGTCAGTGGTGTAGAGGACGAGACGCAGTTGGTCGCCTTTTTTCATCTTGTAGATAGTTGGTTGCAGCTCAAAGCTACATTCCATCCATTGGTCAGGGGCAACTTCTTCGACCGTTAGCAAATCTGTCCGATTTTGCAGGTTGAGGAAGCCTTTGGTGATAACACGGTGTGGCGTTTCAGCAAAAGGCAGCTCAAGCAGATTGTCCAGCATATAGTAGCGGCCATTGTCCATGACTCGAGGCTCAAGCGGTGTCGGAATCGGAGTGAGACGTTTGGCTGGTCCAAAGTCCAGTAGCTGGGCAGAAATCAGCCCCTTGTCCGTGCTGGATTTAAGGCGAAGATTGAGCTGGCTCGCTCCGTTGAGAAAGAGGTCTTTTTCCAAGGTCCAGTCCAGAGTAATCTGGTTGACCTTGCCGTCAAAGAGTTCGTTTTTAAAGCTTTGGTAGTTTTTGGCAAAACGATTATAGTCTTCTTCTGAATACTGGTTTTGAATCTCTTGAGTGCCTTTACCTAGTTGGAAATGAGCGTAGTTCTTCTGACCACCAAAGTCCTCCAGAGTCAGCCAGTTTTGAGCTTGGCTGTTGTCCTGCCAGATGACTGGTGGTAGTTCAAAGTCTGAAGCATGGCCCAGCAGTTTCTTGCTGAGAAGGGCATTCATGGCTTCGCGGAAGTCAATTGACTGCCAGTTGTTCATGTAAACATGAGCACCATTGTGGAAGAAGAGATGCTTTTTGATGTGGTGCGGTAAGGCCCGAAACATATTATAGACATTGAGGGGCTTGACATTCCAGTCTTGAGAGCCGTGGGTGAAGACGACTTCGGCCTTGACCTTATCTGTCTGGAGCAGGTAGTTGCGGTCATGCCAAAATTGGTTGTAATCTCCGGTTTGCCGGTCTAGGTCCTTACGCTGTTGCTCTAGGCTTTGCTGATAGGCATCATTATGACGCAGGTAGTCACCAGCCCTCAGGTTGCGGGAATAAGTCAATTCGGTCAAGGATTCAAAATCCTCTCCTGGGTAGCCGCCTGGACTTGTGACGAGGCCATTTTCGCGGTAGTAGTTGTACCAAGAAGAAATCCCAGCTTCGGCAATAATGACTTCCAATCCATCTACACCAGTTGTCGCCAGCCCGTTGGACATGGTGCCTAGATAGGAGATACCGGTCGTAGCCACTTTTCCGTTGGACCAAGTGGCCTTGATTTCCCGCTGGCGCGTGTGGTCAGTGAAGGCTCGGCAACGGCCGTTGAGCCAGTCGATGACATTCTTGTAGGCCTCAATCTGCTGATAGTCACCACTTGTCATCAGGCCTTGAGAATCTTTGGTTCCCACGCCAGATACGTAGAGATTGGCAAAACCGCGGGGTAGCAAGTAGTCATTGAGCGTGTAGGTGCCGATATGACCCAATTTTTCCTCAGCTTCAGAGACTTCTTGGACAGGAGCTAGCGCATCCAGTTGGAGCAGTTTGAGTTCAGGATCTTGGACTGTGATGCGATGGGACCCTTTTTTGGCTAGATCCACATTCATATTGTGGAGGGCCTTGTCGCTGGCTGGGTCGTTGGTTCCCTGATGATAAGGAGAAGCGGTCATGACGGCAGGGATTTGCCCTTGGTAACGAGGACGGATAATGCTAACCTTGACTAGATCTGGCAGGCCGTCTCCATCAGTATCAACTCGGCTTTCCACATAAACCACCTCGCGGATAGCATCGTAGCTGGTAAAAGTTGCCAAGCTCTTGCCGTTGAAGTAGTGGTAGGTATTGTCCTCAGGAATCAATCCCTCGCTGACCAGTTTATCAACCAGCAAATTGCCATTTTTTGTTCGAGTGTTGAGCAACTGGTAGAGGTTTTCTAGCAGATCGCCGTAAACGATAGGGAAGTTGCTTTCTGTTCGGAATTTCTCAAGATCGGTGAAATCAACAAAAGGCACAAAATCTAAGAGCTGAAAGGCGGTCATGTAGAAGACCTCAGCTGTCAGTTCACGGTCTGACTCGAAGAAGGTCAACAAGTCAGTTTCGCTATCAGCGGCCCAAGCTCGAAGTAAGTAGTCGGTATCCTGATAGAGAAAGAAACAGCGTCCTAGAAAGTTTTGGAGATTGTCTTTGTCAGAAAGGTGTGGCTCATAAATAAAGCCCAGATCGGCTAATTCTTGGCGCATGGTGTCTGGATTTGTCTTGTTATAACTATACTGATTGAAGCGCATATTTTTCCCTCTTTTTCTTATTTTTGTTTAAAATGACCTTTACATTATCCATTATACTTGATAAAATATAGATTGTCTAAAAAATTTTAAAGGAGAAATTAGATGGATTTCAGTTGGGCTATTAAATATGCCACGGAATTTTTAGGGACAGCCATCCTTATCATTTTGGGGAATGGTGCTGTTGCCAATGTTGAATTAAAAGGAACTAAAGGTCATCAAAGTGGCTGGTTAGTCATTGCCGTTGGTTACGGTATGGGGGTTATGATTCCAGCTCTGATGTTTGGAAATACCTCAGGTAACCACATCAACCCTGCCTTCACTTTAGGACTTGCGATTAGCGGTTACTTCCCATGGGCTCAGGTAGCTCCTTATATTATTGCTCAAGTTTTGGGTGCGATCTTCGGACAGGCTTTGGTTGTAGCGACACACCGTCCTTACTACTTGAAAACAGAAAATCCAAACAATATCTTGGGTACTTTCTCAACCATTTCAAGTCTAGATCATGGAACACCTGAATCTCGTAAAGCAGCAACAATCAATGGCTTTATCAATGAGTTTGTTGGTTCATTTGTTCTTTTCTTTGCAGCGATGGGCATGACTAAACTTCACTTCGGTGCGGAATTGAAGGTTCTTATCGAGAAGAATGTGCAACAACAAGCTCTTCAAGCAGCTCAAGCTGGCCAAAAAGTAGCAGAATCAGATGTTCAAAGTCTTATTCACAATACATTTGCACAAGCAACAAATGGTTCATCTGCTGTCGCTCACTTGGCGCTTGGTTTCCTTGTCATGGCTTTGGTAACTTCACTTGGAGGTCCTACTGGACCAGGTCTTAACCCAGCCCGTGACCTCGGACCTCGTATCTTGCACTTTATCTTGCCAAAATCAATCCTTGGTGAACACAAGGGTGATTCAAAATGGTGGTATTCTTGGGTACCGGTTGTGGCACCAATTGCAGCTGGTATTGCAGCAGTAGCTTTGTTTAAAGCAATTTACGGATAATATTTATCAAAAGACTGAGAGAAATCTCGGTCTTTTTTGTTGGCTTTTGACTAATAGAAAAATGCGATTTGGTTTATATTTTTGGTCTGTTAGATTAGGATAGTGGAAATGTTCTGAAAATTGTTGGTTTGCGCATAATTTCTTGTCAAAAAAATGAAAATTTATTACAATAAAATAGTTTGGAGGAAGTTATGAGTGTGAATCATGTTGCAAGAATTGTTCCAGTAATAAAAGTAAATAATCGGAACCTAAATCAAGATTTCTATAGCAAAACGCTAGGGATGAAATCCCTATTAGAAGAAGGAGCCCAGTTGTCTTTGGGCGATCAAACCAAAACAGAAAGATTGATTTTAGAAGAATCTCCAAGCATGCGCTCTCGCCGAGTGAAAGGGGCAAAGAAATTGGCTCGCTTAGTGATTAAGGTGGCACAAGCGTCAGAAATTGAGGCTTTGTTGGCTCGAGGGATTGAAGTTGATAGTTTATATCGTGGGGAGAAAGGTTATGCTTTTGAAGCGACTTCCCCAGAAGGTGATCACATCCTGCTCCATGCAGAAGAGAACCTGAGCAGCTTACAACCAGTCCAAGAAACTCCTGCATTTGAAGGGCAGGACGATTTTATCGGCTTGAGTCAATTTGATGTGGAAAAGATTGAGCTTCGTGTCCCAGATTTACAGGCTGTCAAAACTTTCTATCAGCCAGTGAGCAATGTCTTGGATTTCCTAGATGTGCAGGAAGCCAAAGGAGAAGATTTGACAGCTGATAATACGAAAACTTGGGATTTGGCCATGCTCAAATGTTTGGTGACGGACTTTGATGTGGAAAAATTGTCATCGATTTTTGCGACACAGGAATTTTTTGTACCTAAATCTAAAAAATTCTTAGTCAGCCAAGACCAAAGTAATATTGAACTATGGTTTGAGCAGCTATGACACGGCGAATTTTAGAAAAGATAAATCAGCAGCTTGCTGCGGGGCTTTATCCTGGGGCTAGTTTGTCTCTTTATCGTGATGGCCGCTGGCAGAGTTTTTATCTGGGCTTGGTAGACCCAGCCAATCAATCAGTAACGCGAGTCGGTTTGGTTTATGATCTGGCAAGCGTCAGTAAGGTGGTTGGCGTAGGGACCTTGGTGGCATTTTTGTTTCAGACTGGTGACTTGGATATCGATGCGCCTTTGCGGCAATACTATCCAGCCTTTCATGATGATCGGGTGACCCTGCGCCAGTTGTTGACCCATACCTCTGGGCTCGATCCCTTTATTCCCAATCGGGATAGGCTCAATGCTCAAGAATTAAAGGCGGCTCTCAATAGCTTGACCGTGCTGGATGACAAAACCTTCCATTATACAGATGTTAATTTTCTCCTGCTGGGCTTTATGCTGGAGGAGCTGTACGGGGAAGCTTTGGATAAGTTATTTGAAGACAAGATTTTTAAGCCGTGGGCGATGAAGAACACTAGCTTTGGGCCAGTAGCTTCTGCGGTGCCGACTGTTCGTGGCGTTGAAGCAGGGGTGGTTCATGATCCCAAAGCGCGTGTCTTAGGCTATCATGCTGGAAGTGCCGGGCTTTTTTCAAGACTTGAGGATTTGCAGATTTTTTTAGAGCATTATTTGCAGGATGAATTTGCAGAGAAATTGAGCCAAAACTTTGCTCTAGAGCCGGGCAAGACACGCAGTTTAGCTTGGAATTTGGAAGGGGAATGGCTGGATCATACTGGCTATACAGGGACTTTTATCATGTACAATCGGGCGGAACAGAAAGCTGCAATCTTTCTTTCCAATCGCACCTATGAAAAGGATGAGCGTGCCCAGTGGATTTTAGACCGCAATGAACTGATGGATCTAATCAGAAAAGAGTGGTAGCCTCCTCCCTACCGAGGCTAAAGGCCCGTCACTGATGATGAAATAGGACAGAACTCCGGCTTTTGCTTGGAGTTTTTGACTGCTTAACGTGACTTTGTCAGTCAAGATAGGAAAAGATCGCTTTTTTTCCAAAAGTATATTAAAATATAGAAGATAGAAGGAAGAAATAGAGAGAAAGTATGACAAAAGAGAAGGGTGTCGGCAAGGCACATAGCAAGATTATTCTGATGGGAGAGCATTCGGTGGTCTATGGCTATCCAGCCTTGGCTTTGCCTCTCAATAATATCGAAGTGACTTGTCAGGTATTTCCTTCTGAGAAGCCTTGGACTCTCTATGAGGAAGATACCTTGTCCATGGCTGTTTTTGCCTGTCTGGAGCACTTGGGGAAGCAAGGTACTCAGATTCGCTGTCAGGTGAATTCCATGGTGCCAGAAAAGCGGGGCATGGGTTCGTCTGCAGCTGTCAGCATTGCAGCCATTCGTGCGGTTTTTGACTACTTCGAAGAGGCTTTGGATCATGAAACGTTGGAAATTCTGGCCAATCGAGCAGAAATGATTGCCCATATGAATCCAAGTGGTCTGGATGCCAAGACCTGTCTTAGTGATGTAGCTATCAAGTTTATCCGCAATGTCGGATTTTCAGAGATCGAGTTAGATTTGGGCGCTCATCTGCTGATTGCGGATACGGGCATTCATGGACACACGCGGGAAGCCATCAAAAAGGTAGAAAGCTTGGGTCAGGAGGCTCTGCCCCTCTTACAGGAGCTGGGAAATCTGACAAAAATCGTTGAGAAGGCGATCCATCTCAAGGATTTGCTAACCATGGGACAGGCCATGACCAAGGCTCACGGCAAACTAGCTCAGTTGGGAGTTTCCTGCCAGCTATCTGATGATTTGGTCGAGCTGGCGCTTGAAAATGGGGTTCTTGGAGCCAAAATGAGTGGCGGTGGCCTAGGTGGCTGCGTGATTGTGCTAATAAAAGAAAAGAAAGAGGCGGAAGACCTAGCCCGCCTCCTGAGAAAGAAAGGAGCCAGCAATATATGGATAGAAAGCCTGTAAGTGTCAAGTCTTACGCCAATATTGCTATTGTCAAGTATTGGGGAAAGGCAGATGCTGAGCGGATGATTCCTTCCACTAGCAGTATTTCCTTGACTTTAGAGAATATGTATACCCAAACCCAGTTAAGTCCACTTTCGGCTGAGGCTGCTGGCGATGAATTTTATATTGATGGGCAACTGCAAAGTCCAGAAGAGCATGCTAAGGTCAGTCGGATTATTGATCGCTTTCGGACGGAGCCAAGTGATTGGGTGCGGATTGATACCAGTAACAATATGCCGACAGCAGCAGGTTTATCATCTAGTTCCAGTGGCTTATCTGCTTTGGTCAAGGCCTGTGATGCTTATTTTGAAACCCATTACAATACCGATGAGCTGGCTCAGTTGGCCAAGTTTGCTTCAGGTTCGTCAGCCCGCTCCTTTTTTGGTCCTTTGGCAGCATGGGACAAGGATAGCGGAGCAATTTACCCTGTGCAAACCGACCTTAAGCTGGCCATGATTATGTTGGTGCTTCATGATGAGAAAAAGCCGATTTCTAGTCGACTTGGCATGCAGCTCTGTGCCGAAACGTCTAAAAATTTTCAGGCTTGGATTGACCAGTCAGCTCAGGACTATCAGGATATGCTGGTTTACTTAAAGGATAATGATTTTGAGAAAGTTGGGCAGTTGACCGAGGAGAATGCCCTGCGGATGCATTCAACGACAGAGACAGCCACGCCTCCATTTACTTATCTGACAGAGGAAAGCTATGCTGCGATGGACTTTGTTCGCCAGCTCCGAGGCCAGGGACATCCTTGCTATTTCACCATGGACGCTGGTCCTAATGTCAAGGTTCTCTGTCTTGAAAAGGACTTGGAAGACTTGGTGCCCCTCTTTGCGGATCAGTACCGTCTGATTGTCTCCAAAACGAAGGAATTGCCTGATGGAAACTAAGATGCAAGTCCAGACCTGCGGGAAGCTCTATCTAGCTGGGGAATACGCTGTCCTAAGTCCTGGTCATGCGGCTTTGATTAAGAATATTTCCATCTATATGCGGGCAGAGATTGAGGCGGCGGACAGCTATGAGCTGGATTCAGATCTTTTTAGCCACAAAGCCAGTCTATCGCCAGACGCGGACTATGGCTTGATTCAAGAGGCTATTCAGCTGATGAATGACTATCTCAGCTTGCTGCAACGCCCATTGCGCCCATTTGCTCTGACTATCAGAGGAAAAATGGAGAAAGACGGGCGCAAGTTTGGGCTGGGTTCCAGTGGCAGCGTGGTTGTCTTGACGATCAAGGCTATGGCTGCCTTTTATCAGCTGAAACTGAGCTCTGACCTCCTCTTTAGACTAGCTGCAGTGGTGCTTCTCAAGCGGGGGGATAATGGCTCCATGGGAGATCTGGCCTGCATTGTTTATGAACAACTGGTTTATTATCGTTCTTTTGATCGGATGGCAATCCGCCAGCGATTGGTCGACACAAGTCTATTAGAGATTTTAAAGCAAGATTGGGGCTATGAAATCAAGCCTATCCATCCTGCTTTATCCTGTGATTTTCTGGTTGGTTGGACGAGAGAACCGGCTATTTCGAGTGACCTTGTTAAGCAGGTTAAGTCGAGTTTAAACGAAGACTTCTTGAATCAGACCCAGCTTCAGGTGGATTGCTTGAAAGAAGCTCTTGAGTCTGCTGATAAGACAGCTGTAAAAGATAGCATATCGACTGCTAGCCAACTCTTAGACAGGCTCAGTCCGCTGATTTACACGGAGAAATTACAGACCTTAAGAGAGGCGAGTCAGGGCTTGGATTGTGTCGCTAAAAGCAGTGGGGCTGGCGGTGGAGATTGTGGTTTCGCCCTGTCTTTTGTTGCCGAAGATAGCCAAACCTTGATCCAACGCTGGCAAGAAGCTGGTCTGGAATTACTCTACCGAGAAAGGATGGGTGCTCATGAGCCAAAGTCGTAAAGATGATCATATCAACTACGCCCTAGAACAGCCCCTTGGCTACAATAGCTTTAATGATATAGAATTAATCCATCGCTCTCTGCCAGCCTATGATTTGGCCGAGATTGATTTATCCACTCATTTCGCTGGGCGTGACTGGGATTTTCCCTTTTATATCAATGCTATGACAGGTGGAAGTCCAAAAGGGCGAGAAATCAATGAAAAACTGGCTAAAGTAGCCGAAGCCTGTGGCATCCTCTTTGTGACAGGTTCCTACAGTGCAGCTCTGAAAAATCCAGATGATGATTCTTATGCTGTGGCAAAGGATAAGCCTAATCTACTCTTGGCCAGCAATATCGGACTTGACAAACCAGTAGCAGCAGGCTTGCAGGCGGTGTCGGATTTGAAACCTTTGTTTCTCCAGCTACATGTCAATATCATGCAGGAATTGCTAATGCCGGAGGGAGAGCGGACTTTCAGAACTTGGAAGCAGCATCTGGAAGCCTATGGAAAAGATTTTCCAGTCCCCCTTGTCCTCAAGGAAGTAGGCTTTGGCATGGATCGGAAAACGATTGAGGAAGCTCAGGCACTAGGGATTTCAACCTTTGATATTTCTGGTCGTGGTGGAACGAGCTTTGCCTATATTGAAAATCAGCGGAGCGGTCAGCGAGACTACCTCAACGGTTGGGGGCAGACCACAGCTCAGGCCTTACTGGCAGCCCAAGACTGGGTGGACAAGGTGGAGTTGCTGGCAAGCGGTGGTATTCGCCATCCTCTGGACATGGTTAAAGCCTTAGTTCTGGGTGCCAAGGCAGTCGGCCTTTCTCGGACTATGTTAGACTTGGTCGAAAAATATCCAGTCGAAGAGGTCATTGCTATTGTAAATGGCTGGAAAGAAGATTTACGTCTGCTGATGTGTGCCCTATCCTGTCGCAACCTTGAAGAATTAACATCCGTCCCCTATCTGCTCTATGGTCGATTAAAAGAAGGAGCCGAGCAGGTGCAATAAATCACCAGCTTATGTGCTTTGTCTAGTTGGTAAAATGCTTTAGCAAATCATTCAAGGAAAAGCGAAAATTATTCTTGCTATTTGTTGGAAAATCTAGTATAATTATTATTTGTGAGTGAACCTCACTTACCCCTTGCAGTGTCTTGGGGTCATTAGACCAAAAGGAGGAACATATCAATGGCTAAATACGAAATTCTTTATATTATTCGTCCAAACATTGAAGAAGAAGCTAAAAACGCTTTGGTAGCACGCTTTGACTCTATCTTGACTGACAACGGTGCAACTATTGTTGAATCAAAAGACTGGGAAAAACGTCGTCTTGCATACGAAATCCAAGATTTCCGTGAAGGACTTTACCACATCGTTAACGTTGAAGCAAACGACGATGCAGCTCTTAAAGAGTTTGACCGTCTTTCAAAAATCAACGCTGACATTCTTCGTCACATGATCGTCAAACTTGACGCTTAAGAAGGTAAATTATGATTAATAACGTTGTACTTGTGGGACGTATGACCCGTGATGCTGAACTTCGCTATACACCGCAAAACCAAGCGGTCGCAACCTTTACTCTGGCTGTTAATCGCAACTTTAAAAATCAAAGTGGTGAGCGTGAAGCGGACTTTATCAATGTTGTTATCTGGCGTCAGCAGGCAGAAAATCTTGCTAATTGGGCTAAAAAAGGCGCTCTAATCGGAATTACTGGTCGCATCCAGACTCGTAACTACGACAATCAGCAAGGCCAGCGTGTCTATGTCACAGAAGTCGTTGCAGACAACTTCCAGCTTCTGGAAAGTCGTGCTAGCCGTGAAGGGCAGCCTTCAGCTGGCTTTGGTGGCGGTGGCTTCGGTGGAAATTCTGCACCAAGCTATGGGAATGCTGACTCATTCAACCAAGTACCGAACTTTTCTCGTGAAGAAAGCCCATTCGGCAATTCAAACCCGATGGACATCTCAGACGATGATTTACCATTCTAAAAATGGACAAAACTAGAACTATAATATAAAGGAGAAAACACATGGCTCAACAACGTCGTGGCGGATTCAAACGCCGTAAAAAAGTTGATTATATCGCAGCGAACAAAATTGAATATGTTGATTACAAAGATACTGAGCTTCTTAGCCGTTTCGTTTCAGAACGTGGGAAAATCCTTCCTCGTCGTGTAACAGGAACTTCAGCTAAAAACCAACGTAAAGTAACAACAGCTATCAAACGCGCTCGCGTAATGGCTTTGATGCCTTTCGTAAATGAAGACTAAT
>CAJPQE010000054.1:0-11740 GCA_905372795.1 Streptococcus cristatus
AGGATCGAGAAATGAAAACTGTTTCTCCCCTTTTGCAAAAAATCATCAACTGGTCATCCATCATCGGGGCTGTGGGGACAGTGGCCTTTTGTATCTGGGCCTACTATGCAGGGATCCTCCAGTCCAAGGAAACCTTGTCTGCCTTTATCAGACAAGCAGGCATCTGGGGACCACCTTTGTTTATCTTCCTACAAATCTTGCAGACTGTCGTACCCATTATCCCTGGTGCCTTGACCTCTGTTGCAGGCATCTTTATCTACGGGCATATCGTCGGCACCATCTACAACTATGTCGGCATCGTCATTGGCTGCGCTATCATCTTCTATCTCGCTCGCACCTATGGACCAGCCTTTGTCCAGTCCGTCGTCAGCAAGCGGACCTATGACAAGTATGTGGGCTGGCTGGATGAGGGCAATCGCTTTGAGCGTTTCTTTATCTTTATGATGATTTGGCCTATCAGTCCCGCTGATTTCCTCTGTATGCTGGCCGCCTTGACCAAGATGACATTCAAAAAGTACATGCTGATTATCGTGCTCTGCAAACCCATCACCCTCATCATCTACACTTACGGACTGACCTATATTATAGATTTCTTCTGGAAGTTGCTAACAAAATAAAACTCAAAAACATTAAAAATCGAGAGTGGGACAGAAATCGGTAATTCGTTAGAATTCGATTTCGTCGTCCCACCTCCGCACAGTTGAGTAGGGCTATAAAAGCTGATGTAATCAGCGTAATAGAGTCCACTCAACCACTGCGTCTTGCTCGACAATCCCAATACAATTGAGAGGCTAGGACTTTTGTCCCAGCCTCGATTTGTTTATTCTGAAGATGCTGATGTTGTGGGATGATCAGCAGATGATGCTGACGGTGTCGGAGCTGGCGTAGATGCAGGCGCAGAACTTGCTGGCGGTTCACTGCTAGCACTAGGCTCAGGAGTATAGGAACTATAGTTGCTATAACTACTATAACTGCTATAACTGCTATAGCTACTACCATAAGTGCTCTCACTAGGTTGGCTATAAATAGCTCGATCATTCTGGACTGAGCTTGAACTCTCTGAACTAGAAGCACGTAGGCTCCGGCCTCCCATCAAGTCTTCATACAGTACGGCATTGGTTTTCAGAGTCTTAACTGAAGACAAGCCTAACGTTTTCCGAATCAGATTTTGCATTTCTAGCAAATGATCAGACGTAACCAGCTGATAGCTACCACCATCAGCCAAGGTAGCATCTTCCCCGCGCAATTGTTCAGACTGAATGCTTCTAAAGGCGTCTTTGTAGCCCAATAACTGAGGGATACTTCCCGCATCCAGCGCTACATTGGTCTGCATATTCTTGCTGACTGCTCGCAAAATAGCTTGATAATGACTGATACTATTAAGACTGAGCACCTTCTCAACGACCTTTCGGATCACCTCACGCTGACGTTTCTGACGACCGTAATCCCCCTCTGGATCCTGGTAACGCATGCGGGCATAGACCAAAGCTTGGTCTCCGTTGATCAAATGCTTGCCTGGCTCGACAGTTGCAGTATATTCCGGTTCATTTTCTTCGATGGAAATCGGGAAATCAAAAGTATTGTTGACTTCAATTCCGCCAACTGCATCGACTAGCTGAACCAGTCCTTGCATATTGATCATCACATAGCGGTCAATATGGATGTTCATCAATTTCTCAATGGTCGCGATGGCTAATTCTGCACCGCCATAAGCATAGGCTGCATTTAGCTTGGCTTCTGTCGTTTCGCCATTTTCATCGATTTGAGTCAGAATGTCCCGCTCCAGACTCATCATGACCGTCTTTTTAGTCTGAGGATTGACGGATAGGAGGAGCATGGAGTCACTATTTCCCTTCCAGGTATCAGACCGCGAGCCACTCCCTGTATCTACCCCCATCAACAAGATTGTCAGGGGCTTGGTTTCCGCAATAACGTTCGTCTCATTCCCAAAACCCTTGTAAGTATGGGACAAAGCGTCCGTTGACTGATTGTAAATAGTCCAAGCATAGCCTCCTACTCCAATAGCTGTGACAAGCAAAAGGCTCAAAAACATTCGTACAATTTTTTTTAACATATTTCATCAATCTATCAGTTTTCCCATCAGGTAAACATCTAGAAATATCCCTTCTCTTAAATAGGCCCCTCTTTTTTGCAGGCCTTCGATTTCAAATCCTAATTCTTTATAAAGATGAACTGCTCGTTCATTTCTGACCTGAACAGTCAGTTCCAAACGGCGAAGACTGCTTCCATTTTCTGCCCAGTCCACAGCTTCTTCTAGCAAGATACGACCGAGGCCTTGATTCCAAAAGGCTTTTTTGACAACGATAAAGACTTGCCCAATGTGGCGAATCCGCTCATGAAAATCCGCTGTGATACTGACAATCCCAGCGATTTCATTATCAAGCAAGGCCAAGAGATAAAGCTGATTATCCGACTCAGCTTGACGCTGAATGAACTGAGCCATCTGCTCTTCATCCATCAAAATCCCAGCCTCATCCAAGGTCATGTAGTCTGACTCGGCTCCGACTTGATTTAAAAAGCGAATCAAGTCAGCGGCATCCGCTTTTTCAGCCTCCCGCAAGGCCAATTCAAACTCAGCCATGCAGCAATTCCTCCAGTAGTTCCTGAGAACGGCGTCCCTGACTTTCAAAGACTAGCTCGCGACCGTCGTCTTTCTTTAGAAGAGTCAGCTTCAGATAATCATCTGGTAAACTCTCACCTAGCAATTCTCCCCACTCGATGACCGTAACTCCCTCACCAAAGAGAAAATCATCCAAGTCAATCGAGTCCGGATCCTCACCAATCCGATAGACATCTAAATGATACAGTGGCAAACGTCCTTCATACTCGCGAACAATGGTATAGGTCGGACTTTTGATCATCTGCTTGATGCCCAGACCTTGAGCTAAGCCCTTGGTAAAAGTCGTCTTACCCGCACCCAAGTCTCCTGTCAAAACCAAAACATCTTGCTCCTGAAGGAGGCTTCCAAGACGCTGGCCCCAGTTGATTAATTCTTCTTCATTATGACTAAACATTCTTTTATTATACCAGAAGATTTGCATTTGCGCTCAATTTTCTAATAGAGGAAGCAAAATGTTTGAAAAAAATTAGATAAGCTTTCGAAATCTTCTAATCAAAGCAGGTTACTCGCTTCTATTTGAAAGATAATCAGAGCATTTTCCCCAAAAATTTTTCTTACAAAAAAAGAAGCTGGAAGATTTCCAACTTCTTAATACTGATTCTTAAGAAAGAGCTAGGCTGATAAAGTTAAGGATGAAAAGCAGATTTAAAATCCAAATCATTGGATGCACATCCTTAGCTTGACCTTTGATGACTTTCACAAGAGCATACATGATAAATCCTGCTGCAATCCCGTTCGTGATACTGTAAGTGAAGCCCATAAAGATAGAAGTGAAGAAAGCTGGAACAGCTTCTGCCATATCATCCCACTGGATATTTTTCAAACTACCAAGCATCATGATCCCAACGACAATCAAGATTGGTGCAGTTGCTGCTGTTGGAACAATTGCCAAAAGTGGACTAAAGAAGCTAGATACTGCAAAGCAGACCGCTACAACCAAGGCTGTCAAACCAGTCCGTCCGCCAGCTCCGATACCAGCTGCAGACTCTACGTAAGTAGTAACGTTAGACGTTCCGGCGATTGCACCGATAGTCGTACCGATCAAGTCTGAGTACAAAGCCTTGTCCAAACCTTCTGACTCATGGTTTTCACCAGAGCTTGCGACGATCCCTACTTTTTCACCAGTTCCGATCAAGGTACCAATAGTATCAAAGATATCGGTCAGAGAGAAGGCTAGGATAGCCATAAATGTCTGAGGCAGGCGCGCCGTATCAGCAAAGAGAGCTCCCAAGCCTTCTGGACCAACCGCAACCCCGAACACTTGTCCAAGTTCTTTCAGAGCTGTTGACAGATTATGCTGACCGAAGTCAATCGCAGACAAATTTACCAAGCCAACAGCAATTGCTACGACCGTCGTTGTAAAGATAGACAAGATAATGCCACCTTTGATGCCCTTGATAACAAAGAAAACTGTAATCGCTAGACCAAGTAAAGCGAGTAAAACTGCTGGATTATTAAAATCAACTAATCCTGGAGTTGCAGCTGAGTTTGCTGTGATAGCTGCTTTGGCTTGGTCAGCTCCTTTACCAGCCACTACATAGTTGCCAGGATCAATCGAAAACTTCAAAAGTCCGGCATTTTTAATCCCTACATAAGCTAGGAAGACACCGATACCTGCTGAAATAGCTGAACGAAGTGCTGATGGAATAGACTCGATAATAGCCTTCCGAATCTTAGTCAGGGTAATGAAGAGCGAGATCAGACCACAGATGAAGACCATGCCCAAAGCTTCTTGCCAAGTATAGCCCAGACTAAAGACAACCGTGAACGTAAAGAAAGCATTGAGACCCATCCCCGGCGCCTGTGCGTAAGGGAGGTTGGCATAAAAGGCCATCATGAGTGTTCCAGCAACAGAACCGATGATCGTAGCCAGAAAGACACCTTGAGTTGGCATACCCGTTTGCGACAGCATGGCTGGATTGACAAAGAGGATATAGCTCATAGCAAAGAAAGTTGTTAACCCAGCGAGAACTTCCGTACGAACATCCGTACCGTGCTCTTTGAGTTTAAATAATTTATCCATTATAGATAATCTCCTAAATTGTTTTATGGCAACTGATTAAAAGAGAACTCCTGATTTTCTTTAAAACAGTGCTGCTTATTCGTTATTTACGAACAATACTATGATTATACTCAAAAACATTCACTTTTTCAAGTCCATTGCTCCAAAAAATACTTTAAAGTGTCTTATTTTTTATTTTCTATGCTTAAAAAGAGCAAAGTCATGATTTGGATAAAGGTAAATCCAAGGATAAATACCAGACGATCCTTCTGAAAGGTTTCCAGTAGCTTTTGGACAACTAGCTGGGGTCGCGTCACCAGATCCCAGGAGTTGAGGCGATCATAACGGCCGATATAAATGGCTAGACTCGATAGATAAGACAGAGCCGCAACCACAAGCATATCCAACCACCAAGTCCACTTCCAGCGCTCGCGCAAAATATTCCAGCTTTCAATCCCGCAGTAAACGCCAAATAAAATGCTCGGCACAAAAGCCATAAATAGGCGCATGCTGACAGGGTTCCACAGGGTATCTCCCACCCAAGTCATGTGCACCAAGTCTGTCAGCATATAAAAAGTATTAGGATAAAAGGCCAGCCAAACCACTAACAAAAGTGGATAAAGCCACTTCTGCTTCTTAGATATCGTCGTTAAGACCGCAGCGTCATAGGCAATTAAGGCCAGAATCATATTCCAAATCAGGTCTGGTCCCTGAACCGTAATCCCCTGAATATACACAACAAATGCAATTAGTAGGAAAAAAATATGAATCAAAATTGGTTTACGCATACAAGATCCTCCCCTTTACTTTAACTCTCTTCGCCAATAGACTATTAGCAGACATCTTTCGTCTTAGTTATTGAGGAAACATTATACCACAACTTGTGTCATTTATTCTTAATTCTGTTATAATAGATTTACTATACTGATTGATACTGTACGAGGAGAAAGAATGACGAATAAAGTAATTGCTGTAGATTTGGACGGAACCTTGCTCAATTCTGAGAGTAAGCTGTCTGATTTTACCAAAGAAACTATCAAGAAAATATCGGCTAAAGGGCACAAGGTCATCATCACAACCGGTCGTCCTTACCGCATGGCTCTGGATTTCTATAAAGAGTTAGAGCTGAATACTCCCATGATAAATTTCAACGGCTCTTTGACTCATATTCCTGAGCAAAAGTGGGAATTTGAGCAATCCTTGACGGTAGACAAAGCCTTTTTGCTAGATATGGTCCAACGAAAAGAGGAAATCGAAGCTGACTTCATCGCTGGAGAATACCGCAAGAAATTCTACATCACCAATACAAACGAAGAAATCGCAGATCCCAAGCTCTTTGGCATTGATAATTTTAAGCCAGAAAATCAATTTCAGGCCCAGTTAGTCACTAAAAATCCAAATGCTATTTTGCTGCAAACCCATGCCACAGACAAATATGCTCTGGCTGAAGAGATGAATGCTTTTTACCAGCATGAACTCTCCATCAATACCTGGGGCGGTCCGCTCAATATTCTTGAGTGCGGTCCTAAAGGTGTCAACAAGGCCTTCGCCCTCCAGTACCTGCTCAATATCCTCAATGTCGATCGCAAGGACCTGATTGCTTTTGGTGACGAGCACAATGATACCGAAATGCTGGAATTTGCAGGAACAGGCTATGCCATGAAAAATGCCAGCGAAACCCTGCTGCCTTACGCTGACCAACAGCTTGAACTCACCAACGACCAAGACGGTGTAGCTCACAAGCTAACTGAGCTCTACTTGTAGAAATAAAATAAATCAAATGAACATAATTTGAACCGCACCTCAACTGCTAGACTCTTTCTGTCTAACTGTTGAAATGCGGTTCATTTTTTAAGGCAGATTGTTCTACTTGACCAACGCTTCTATTCTACTTTTCCACCTTCAACGACGAGGTCATCTGCTTTTGCAGCATCACCGTAGGTTGGGTGAAGAGTCTTTTCATAAGCCTTGTGGAAGAAGTTTTCCTTGCCCAATTTTTCAATGTCTTTATTGATGAAATCAAGCAACTCTTTGTTTCCTTTTTGGACTGCTGGTGCGATGGTATCTGGGTCACCGAGAGAAGTAATTCCTACTTCATATCCTTTATTTTCAAGAGCCCAAGCTAGAACTTCAGTATTGTCAGTCGAGAAAGCGTCTCCACGTCCATCCAAAAGAGCTTGGTAGGCGTCACTGTATTGGTCGTATTTTTGAAGTTTAACTTCTGGATGATTTTTCTCAAAGTATGTTTCAGCGGTAGTTCCTTTTGTGACAATCAAAGTCTTTCCTTCAAGCTGTTTAACATCTGTGATAACACCTTTCTTAGGAGACACAACACCCAGTGAAACCTTCATGTATGGAAGGGCAAAGTCAACTTGTTTCTTACGTTCGTCTGTGACGGTAAAGTTGGCAAGGGTGATATCAACCTTATTAGAAATCAAGTATTCCGCACGGTTGGCGGCATCGACAGAAACGTATTTCACCTTAACACCGAGGTCTTTGGCCAGCTGATTTCCCAGTTCGATGTCATAACCTTGGTAAGAACCATCGTTGTCTACATAACCAAAGGGTTTTTTGTCTCCAAATACAGCAATTCGAAGTTCACCACTTTTTTTGATTTCCTCAATAGTGCGAGCTTTGGCAGTAGTTTTACCAGATGAAGAAGTAGTATTTCCGCCTGAGCCACAAGCTGTAACAAAGATGAGGGCAAAGGCAAGTGCCAAAACAGTTAAGAGCGATTTGAGTAGTTTCATAAGAATCTCCTTTATAAATATGAGCCAAACTGGCTAAAGTCAAAAACGTTTAAAAATTCTTGTGCTCGTTTGGTTTGTGGATTGGTAAAGAAGGACTGAGCCGTTCCTTCTTCAGCAATCTTCCCTTGGTCGAGGAAGATAATCCGGTCCGCAATGGCTTGAGCAAACTGCATTTCGTGGGTTACTAGAATCATGGTACGGCCTTCTTGAGCTAGGTCGTTGATGAGTTCAAGGACCTCACGTACCATTTCGGGGTCCAGAGAAGCCGTCACCTCGTCAAAAAGGATAATTTCTGGATGCATGAGCAGGGCACGGACAATGGCAACCCGTTGCTTCTGTCCGCCAGATAATTGGCGAGCGAAACTGTGTTTTTTATCGAGCAGTCCGACGCGTTCCAGTAATTGCAGTGCTTCTTCCGTCACCTCTTTCTTATCCCGTCCTTGTGCCTTGACAGGACCTAGGATAAGGTTCTGCAGAACGTCCAGATGGGGAAAGAGTTCATAACTTTGAAAGACCATGCCAATCTTTTGACGAACCAAGTGAAAGTCTTTCTGGTTTCCAATAATGGACTGGCCATCCAGAAGAATATCTCCACCCTGAATGGTTTCCAAGCCATTGAGGCAACGAAGCAGGGTACTTTTCCCACAACCAGATGGTCCTAGAATAACCACTACTTCCCCTTTTTTGATTTCTAGGGAAAGTCCTTGGAGGATGGGATTGTCTCCGAAGGATTTTTTTAGATCCTTGATTTCTAATATGGTATCAGACATTTAGTTCCTCCAGTGTTTTTCTAAGTGAGTGGATAGCTTGGAAATAGGGAGGCAAACTGCGAAATACAGGACCAGAATGGTGCCGTAAATCCAAAAGGATGCGGTTGGAATGGTCAAGCGATTGCTATCGATGATTTGCTGTCCCACCTTGGTAACTTCAACGACTCCAATCAAAACAACCAGAGAAGTCGTTTTGATCATCCGAGTAACGAGATTGATGGCCTGCGGAAGCAGTCTTCTCAAGACCTGCGGGATGATGATGTGGTAGTAAAGTTGGAAGGTCGTTAAGCCCAGCGCCTGTCCGCTTTCAAACTGATGTTTAGGAAGGGAAGTGATAGCTCCACGCACCAAGTCCCCCATTTCAGCCGTTCCCCAGAGGGTAAAAACGATAACGGCAGAAGTTTCTCCAGAAATATTAATATTGAAATTTCGGGCTAAACCGAAATAAACAATAAAGAGTAGCACCAGCTGGGGCATAATGCGGATAAATTCTAGATAAAAACGTGTCAAAAAACGAACGACTCTAGAATGAGAGGTCATGATGATTCCCATGACCGTACCGAAAATCATAGACAAGAGGACAGAGAGGATGGAAATCCCAATCGTGACTCCCAATCCCTGTAAGATCCGCAAGAGATTATTTCCCTGAAAGAGTACTTGTATTCCCGAATCCTGCATGGCGGAGCCTCCTTTCTATCCAACTAAAAAGCAATGATATAGGCAGGAGCATAATAAGATAGGCCACTACCAACATAGCCAGTGCAATATCTGTCTCATAGTAAAGCCCAATCAAGTCCTTGGCAACGTACATGAGGTCGGCTAGAGCAACCGCAGAGAAGACTGAGGTTTCCTTGATCAGGAAAATCACATTGGCACTGAAGGACGGCAGAGCCACTGCTGTGGCTTGCGGCAAGACTACGTAGCGAAAAACTTGAACGGGTGTCAGACCGATCGCTAAGCCAATCTCATGCTGGGTTTGACTAACTGCTTCTAGCCCGCTTCGGAAGGATTCTGCCATATAGGAACCTCCCAAAAAGATAAGACCAAGGGTGGCGCAGACCTCTGAAGAAAGGACAATCCCAATCCGAGGAAGCCCAAAGTAGAGAAAGAAGAGTTGGATCAAAAGGGGCGTATTTCGCGACAATTCAATATAAGCTGTGGCTAGCTGTGCCAAAACAGGGATGCGATAATGCCGGATGATACTAACAAGTAAACCAACTAGAAAAGCTCCCAAAATGCCCCAAACTGCGATATGCAGAGTTAGAAAAAATGCCTTTTGATATAATGGTAGATATTGTTCAACAATGGACCAATCCAAAAGAGAACCTCCCATCTAGGAATAATACAGCTATTGTAGCACTAAAAGGCATGTTTGGATAATATGTATTTTCTATCACAATGATAAAAAATATTTATCGTCTCTATTGCTATCTGAAACTTCCAGACAAAATTTTTGAAAATGACATGAAAAAGAGTTAAGATGTTCCTGTAAATCAAAAAAGTAAACGTTTACTTTTATCAAGGAGGACATTTTATGTCATACAAAACAAGCAATGCTGAAGGCCCTGTGGATTTTATTAACACCTATGATCTGGAGCACATGGCACAGCAAGTCATTCCCAAAGCCGCTTTTGGCTATATTGCCAGTGGAGCAGAGGATACTTTCACTTTACGGGAGAACATCCGCGCCTTTAACCATAAACTTATCGTTCCTCATACACTCTGTGATGTGGAAAATCCAAGCACTGAGATTGAATTTGCTGGAGAAAAACTATCTTCACCAATCATTATGGCGCCTGTTGCAGCCCATAAATTAGCCAATGAGCAAGGGGAAGTGGCTACTGCGCGTGGTGTACACGAGTTTGGCTCTCTTTACACGACCAGCTCCTACTCCACCGTTGATCTTCCAGAAATTTCTCAAGCCCTCCAAGGAACACCGCACTGGTTCCAATTTTACTTCAGTAAAGATGATGGGATTAACCGCCATATCATGGATCGTGTCAAGGCAGAAGGCTACACAGCCATTGTCTTAACTGCGGATGCGACTGTAGGGGGCAATCGTGAGGTTGATAAGCGCAATGGTTTTGTTTTCCCAGTTGGCATGCCTATCGTTGAAGAATATTTACCAGAAGGTGCTGGTAAGTCCATGGACTTTGTCTACAAATCAGCGAAACAACGCCTGTCTCCACGAGATGTAGAATTTATTGCCGAATACTCAGGACTTCCTGTCTATGTCAAAGGTCCTCAATGCCGTGAAGATGTCGAACGTTCCCTTGCTGCAGGTGCTTCTGGAATCTGGGTAACCAACCACGGTGGTCGCCAAATCGACGGTGGACCAGCTGCCTTTGACTCTCTTCAAGAAGTCGCTGAAGCAGTTGATAAACGTGTACCAATTGTCTTTGACTCTGGTATCCGTCGTGGCCAACACGTCTTTAAAGCCTTGGCTTCAGGAGCAGACTTGGTAGCCATTGGACGTCCTGTTATTTATGGCCTAGCCCTCGGTGGTAGCGTCGGTGTGCGTCAAGTCTTTGAACACTTGAATGCAGAATTAAAAACCGTCATGCAACTATCTGGAACTCAGACCATCGAAGACGTCAAACACTTCAAACTATGTCACAATCCATACAACCCAACCTTCCCAGTTGACCCTCGTGATTTGAAATTGTATTGATAAATAAAACATATTGCAATAAAAAAAGCACACCCCAAAAGTTAGACATAAAATCTAACGATTGGGGTGTGTTTTATAGGAAATTACCACGAAAGTACTATACAGAGGAACAAACCAATTAAACAAAAAAGACCTAGCCCTGTCCAATACAGAACTAAATCCTTTTCTTAAATTATTTGTGTATTTTTTGTAGGACAAGTATACATTGTCTAAGTTTTCTCCAATTTCTATTAAAAGTTTCAAATCTAATCTTCAGTTGCCCCCTTTCATATTCTCCTTTCTTACAACTTTAAATCGAATATTTAAATCCCCTTTTGTTTGTTTTAGTATCTTCTCAGCCATTCTCTCAGGAGAAACTAGCCTAAATGTAGTTTCTGTTATATACTTGGTTAAATAAGTCCTTAATTCGTCACATTTTTCAGTCAGTTTTGACTTACTCATAAAATCATCAGCTACTTCTTTATACTCTTCAAAAATCTTTACTTGACTTATTTTTTTGTGATAGTCTACAAAGATTGCAACTTCCTTACGAACTTCTTCTTTTAACCTAGATAGTTCAATATCATCCTGAATAACCAGAGTTAGTAATTATTATTTTATCGAAATCTTGGTTAACATAATCTTCAAACAAATAATCAGTCTCGAATTTTTTTCTGACAATTTGTAAAGGAACTGTTGTTTTTTCGGCAAAGCTAGACCTTAGCACTTCATAGCGGAGCATTAAAAGATGACGTGCTTTCTCAGTGAAGTTTTCACTTAATTTAGTTCCAACTTTCATCTGAATTTGCAATATATACTCCCTTGTGTTCTTATCATATAAATTATGATATAGTAAGCCTTTTTGCATCGGTGTTAGCCATAAAACGCCTCAATATTATTATTTATTGTCTGTCTACTCATAATTTC